>JAEZKL010000025.1 GCA_023415475.1 Bacillota bacterium
GAATAAATCCACTGATCCCCTTATCTGAGTAATGCTCTATCAGCCTTTTATAGGATTTAAAATCTATTTTATCATCTCTAAAAGGCGTAATAATCGGTAACCAGACACCAGTAAGCTGCATAGAAAACCTCCTCATAGCTATCGCGAAACAAGAATACTTGTATTGTATCATTGTCCTGAAGCAATTTACTTTATAGTAATTCGCATTTTATAATAATATTCTATACAACATTATTTAAATTAAATAGCATAATAATGCTTTGAATATTGCATATAATGCTATATAATGTTATTTAATATTAATTCGTGACTGGGGTGCTTCATGAACTTGTGCTACTGCCCAAATTCGCGGGTTTGCTGCAGAATGGAGGATTGTATGATTAATTTTGAAAAAGCAGGGTATCTAAATCATGACTTTAAAATATTTCACCTCCTTGACAGACAGCGCAAGGAATTCGATTTTCACTATCATGACTTTAACAAGATAATTATATTTATCAGTGGTAATATCAATTATACCATCGAAGGAAAGAGCTATGAGCTGCAGCCCTATGATATACTGCTGGTGAATGCAGGAGAGATCCACAGACCCTCTGTGTTGGACAACTCCGCATATGAGAGAATTATCATCTATGTATCGCCTCATTTTCTGAATACCTTCTCAGAAGAGGAATATGACCTCAACTATTGCTTCAACCGTGCAAAACAGGAACACTCCAATGTATTACGCATCCATTCGATGGAGAAGAGTAAGCTGTATCAGGTGTGCCAGGAGCTGGAGCATTCCTTTACTGACCAAGCCTTCGGTAAGGAGCTCTATCAAAAGATTCTATTTCTGGAATTTATGATTCAATTGAATCGGACTGCAATACTGAATCATATTAATTATCTGGATTCAGCCAAGGACAACACGAAGCTGGTGCAGATTCTGGACTATATCAACGAGCATTTGGGTGAGGAGATATCCATTGACTCCTTATCAGCGAGATTTTACCTGAGCCGGTATTATCTGATGCACTTCTTTAAAGAGGAGACCGGATATACCATAGGGAATTATATAACGGAGAAACGATTGCTACTGGCGAAGAATCTGGTTCAAAACGGCTGCTCGATCACGGAGGCATGCTTCCAGAGTGGTTTTAAGAATTATTCGACTTTTTCCAGAGCGTTTAAGAAAGCATTTAATACGATACCTAAGAATGCAATGTTTATCGATTGACAGTACTTACAGTGTTTTGAGTTAAGAGAAGGGTGGTGGTTTTTATGTTTTTAGCAGAGGTTAGTTTTGGAACAAATGACGTAATAAGGTTGGCAGATTTCTATCGCAGACTCTTGCATATTGAGGAAGATAATATGGACGAGGTTCATCAATTGATCACCGGAGGTCAGGTGGCGATTACCGTTTATAATGATGGCTCCATCAAGAATAACAATAACAATAATATTACCTTGGCATTCACGGTTGAAGATGTTGATACGGAATATGAGAGACTGCTTGCAATGGGAATAACGATTATTGATCCTCCGACGACAAGACCATGGGGGGCAAGAAATATGCATTTTAGTGATCCGGACGGGAATCATATCTATTTCAGAAGCTTTCCGAAATAGATCATTATATACAACAGTTCTTCGGGTAGCTTCAGAATTGTACAACCGGAATAGGACAAGCGCAGCTTCTGTGGATATTAAAAGAAAGCTTCTTATTCTGAACGTAATGCGACCACAGGATCCTTTTTGGCAGCCAGTTGTGAAGGGATTAATCCGGCAATCAAGGTCAATATCATGCTGATGATCACCAAGACGATACCACCCACCACCGGAAGGATTGCCTTCACACCGGAGATTCCCGTAAGATTACGGATGATGCTGTTAGCCGGAAATGTGAGTAGGATGGTTATTATTATCCCGAGGGCACCGGACACAAAGCCAACAATCAGGGTTTCTGCGTTGAAGACTCTGGAGATATCACGTTTTGAAGCACCCACAGAACGAAGGATGCCGATTTCCTTCGTACGCTCCAGTACGGAGATATAAGTTATGATACCAATCATGATGGAGGATACCACTAAGGATATTGCTACAAAGGCAATCAGAACATAGGAGATGACATTGATGATGGAACTGATGGAGGACATCATAAGACCTACTATATCAGTATAGTTGATGACGTATTCTTCTTTTCCTTCTTCTATCATTCTTTTATTATAAGCTTCTATATGATTTGAAATATTATTCTTGGCCTCGAAGGTAGCGGCATAGATATTCATGGTCTCAGGTTTATTGATTTCCACCACATTCAACAGCTCGAGGTTACCTTCATAGGTGGCGTCCGTTGTCTCGGGCTGAAGCTGATCTGCGTACATCTCAAGTATCTGCTCCTCAGTCATATCACTCATATAGCTCGCCATCTGAGTCTGCATCTCTTCATCCAGGGTAGCGAGATAATCATCCACTTCTTCCATCGTCAGCTCTACCTCCTCATCTCGGCCACTCGAGAAAGCAATTGTGGTAAATACATCAATATCCGGATGTTCAAGCTGTTGCTTGACAATTTTCCTCGCGTTGGTTTCTTTGATCACATAGTCGGTGAGAGCCTTGGTATAACCGATGGATCCTTTCACTGAGGTAGATACAGCATCCTCGTTCGGTCTAAGTATTCCGACAAGCTTCAGAGTGGTGCCGTGATCAACAACCCTTTTCATTTCATCGCCGTCCTCGTGGATTTCACTCCAGGAACCATCTTCCTCCTCTTTGTAATAGTCAGCCGGGATAACCAGCTTAAAGCTCATGGAGAGCAGCTCTTCATAGGTATAACTGGAGGCTTCTGTATCATAGGTCTCACCCATCATAGCTGCTTCCATGATTTTCTGAACCTCACCCATGTCTCGTAGACCGAGAGCATATAATACCATATCACTGATCTCGTTATTCTCGTCAACGATTAATACAACCTCATTGTAAATCTTCGGCCAGGAACCCATGATTACATCATATTGTGAGCTTAGGAGTACTTGATTACTTAGCATCTCCGTCCATACCTCCGCTCCGCCGGAGAACATGGAGGACATCTGTGAGGCCATATCAGAAGCAATGGAATTACCATAGAAGGTATCAAATAGGGTGCTGGGATTAACCTTGGTAACCTCCGTTGAAGTATCTTCTTTATAGATATTCAGATCCATTGGATAACCATATTGGATCGTGCTGATATCGTCGGAAAGACCGTTATCTGTACTCTCGATATATTCTTTAAAAGCTTCCAGATTATTTCTCTGAACCTCAGCGACCATCGTATTCATCATTTCTGTCATCACGTTCGTCCCATATACCTTATCCAGTCCGTGAGTCTTCTCACCTGCATCTTCACCTGCAAAGGTACGAAACATACCTGCTAGATCCATGCTTTCTCTTTGAATGGTAATCGGATAGGAGGATAGGGTATCCTCCTGAACCTTGTCGATGTAGGCCTGAATACCATTGGACATCGCCAGAATCAGTGCAATTCCTATGATACCGATGCTGCCGGCAAAAGCAGTCATGAAGGTACGTGTTTTCTTGGTCATCAGATTGTTGAGCGATAGAGAGAGCGCAGTAATAAAGGACATGGATGTCCTTGCAGATATAGCTGGGTGGACTTTTCGTTCTATCTCCTTCGTTATGGGTATAGAAGCATTTACTTTTGCAGACTGATAAGGGTTGGTATCACCGGCAACCTTACCGTCTAACAGACGAATAATTCTGGTTGAGTAGTGCTCTGCAAGGTCAGGATTATGGGTAACCATGATAATTAGACGATCCTTCGAGATTTCCTTTAAGATCTCCATAATCTGTATACTGATTTCCGAATCTAGTGCGCCGGTAGGTTCATCGGCCAGAAGGATATCAGGGTTATTAACCAAGGCTCGGGCGATGGCTACCCTCTGCATCTGTCCGCCGGAGAGTTGATTTGGCTTTTTCTTAAGCTGATCGGACAGACCAACCTTAGTTAATGCTTCTCTTGCTCTCGTCCTTCGTTCTGACTTTGTTACACCCGAAAGAGTCATAGCGAGCTCAACATTTGACAATACTGTTTGATGAGGGATTAAATTATAGGTTTGAAAGACAAAACCAATGGAACGATTACGGTAGGTATCCCAGTCGCTGTCTTTGAATTCCTTGGTAGATATTCCGTTGATGGACATATCTCCGCTGGAATAGCGGTCCAAGCCACCGATAATATTAAGTAAAGTGGTTTTGCCACAGCCGGAGGGACCAAGTATGGATACGAACTCGTTCTTGCGAAATTCCATATTGATGTCCTTTAGAGCATTTACCGTGGTATCACCTGCTTTATAATCTTTGAAAATGTTCTTTAATCTAAGCATAGTTAGCTCCTTTTCCGATATCTTAATCGTGATACTATCCCTCATGATTAAGTATGAACTGTTTTCTTGAATTTATGAAATTAAATACTTTAGCCTCTATGCATAGGTTTCAGGTTCTTCTAAGAAGTCAATACTAACAATGCTATTATTTATGATGGTAAAATTACCAAATTTGATGTAGTATAAATTCATGAAAGTAATTCGTAATTGTTATATAAGACGATTAATGTATTGAGAATAACATTAATAGATAATGACGAAGGAACGTGAGGAGACAGGAATGGGAAGGATTAGAATAGTGGCTGACAGTACCTGTGATTTGTCGTCAGAGATAATCAGTAAATATGATATTACAGTTATCCCGCTTAATATTATATTAGGTATGAATAGCTATCTGGATGGTATAGAAATTACACCACAGGAGATATATGATTGGTCGGATAAGATGAATTCGACTCCGAAGACAGCGGCACCTGAGCTTGGGAAGGTGCTCGAGATATTAAAGCCGATGGCAGAAGCGAAGGAAGATATCCTCTTCTTCGGTATATCGGAGGAGATGTCGGTTACCTGTCAGGTAGTTCGAATGGCAGCTGCAGAGCTGGAGTATGACCGAATCTGGGTAATCAATTCCATGAATCTCTCAACAGGCATCGGAATTCAGATTCTGCGAGCGGCTGGAATGGTTCAGGAGGGTATCGCAGCAGAGGCCATTACCGACGAGATAGAAAAAGCGAGAGATAATGTGTGTGCCTCCTTTGTGGTGGATACACTTACTTATCTGCAGCGCGGTGGCAGATGCAGCGCTGTAACAGCTTTACTTGGAAATACTCTTAAGCTGAAACCGATGATTGCAGTAAAGGGCGGTAAGATGGGGGTTGACAAAAAGTATCGAGGAAGACAGCAGGCAGTAATCAAAAGCTATGTCAAAGAGCAGGAGGCGGAGCTGCTGAAGGCAGATCCGGCAAGAGTATTTATTACTCACTCGGGAATTGATCCGCAGATTGAGCAGGAAATCTATAACTATTTGGCGGGCTTACATCATTTTGAAGAAATTCTCATCACCCGGGCAGGCGGAGTAATTTCCAGCCACTGCGGACCGAATACGCTTGGAGTACTATATTATTGCAGATAATAATTATGATATAGATAAAATAAAACGCATATGTTTATATGCGTTTTATTTTATTCCACAGGATACCACGATATTCTTCACATATACGTCTTTGATATCTTACAGTCAAAATCTTATTTATCACTTAAATTAGTCAAATTCTATTCATGAATAAGCATTTCTTGGAGATAATAGTAATACAGAACAAATGCAGCTATAATTGATTAAAATTATGAAATCATGGTTTGCAGGAAATACTAAAATGGAGTATAATTGTTATAATTATATAAAAAATATACGGGTACATCTTGTTTTTTGTATATAGTAAACATAACTCTGAAAGAAAGTGGTGACAGTATGCATGTAAAAGAATTAGCAGTAGCGAGAGGCATCGAGAAGGCAGAACTGGTCCTAAAGAATGCAAGTATTATTAACGTTTTTACAGAATCGATCGAGAAGGGTGATGTCGCAATTTGCGCAGGTCGAATAGTCGGAATTGGTCAATACGAAGGGGAGGAAGAGCTGGATTGCACCGGTAAATACGTAGCACCGGGGTTCATCGACGGACATATTCATCTTGAGAGCTCCATGCTCAAACCGGTAGAATTTGTCAGGTCAGTAATTCCTCACGGAACCACGGCTGTGATCACGGATCCTCACGAGATTGCCAATGTAAGCGGTCTGGAAGGAATCGAATATATGCTGGAGGCTTCCGAAGGGTTGCCGTTAGACGTGTATTTCGTACTTCCCTCCTGTGTCCCGGCAACCGCTTTTGATGAGAACGGCAGTATCTTATTAGCCAAGGATATCGAGGGCTTTTATAATAATAAAAAGGTAGTTGGCCTTGCCGAGGTCATGGATTTTTATGAAACGATTCGTGGAGCAAGCGATATCCTGAAGAAGATTGAGGATGCCAAGACTGCGAATAAGGTGGTGGATGGGCATGCACCTGGAGTTACGGGTAAGGATGCCTGTGCTTATGTTGCTGCCGGAGTGCAGTCTGATCATGAATGTATTTCCTTCGAGGAGGCAAAAGCAAAATTTGCCCTCGGACAATGGATTATGATACGTGAGGGTACCGCGGCTAGAAATCTGGAGGCCCTGATGGGAATGTTCACTCCTCCTTATCATCAGAGAGCAATGTTGGTTACCGATGATAAGCATCCCTATGATATTATTCGATTGGGTCATATCGATGATATTGTGCGAAAGGCAATCAGTAAAGGTGCAGATCCCTGCATAGCGATTAAGATGGGCTCCTTTAATGCTGCTACTTATTTTGGTTTAAAGGATTATGGCGCCGTAGCTCCGGGGTATCATGCGGACTTAATTATTCTGTCAGATCTTGAAAAGGTTACGGTTCAAACAGTGCTCAAGAATGGCAAATTAATACTAAATGATAATAAAGTTATTGAATTTAAGGAACCGGAGATTCGTAAGGAACTGCTGGATAAGGTTTACCACTCCTTCAATTGTAACGAGATTGTACCAGAGAATTTTGTGGTCGATTATAATCCTGAGGAAGAGGATTGTGAGCAGTTCCGCGTGATTAAGATGATTGAAGGCGAGATTACGACGGAAGAGGTCTTTGCACCTTTAGTAAATGGGGAGGCGAAGGTAAATACCTCGGAGGATATTATTAAGCTTGCGGTTATTGAGCGTCATCACAATACAAATCATGTGGGCCTTGGCTTTGTGACCGGATATGGTTTAAAGAAGGGAGCCATCGCTTCCTCTGTATCCCATGATTCCCATAATATCATTGCGATCGGTACCAACGATGAGGATATTGCGATTGCTGCAAATTGTATCCGCGATATGCAGGGTGGCTGGGCTATTGCATTAAACGGTAAGGTGATCGGTAATCTGCCGTTATCCATTGCCGGATTGATTAGTAATCTGGATGCCGCTACATTAGCAGGGAACATCCATGAGATGCAGGCGCTGGCAAGAGAAATGGGGGTAAAGGAAGGAATTGATCCCTTCATGAGTATGGCCTTTGTCAGTCTGCCCGTAATTCCTAAATTACGAGTTACAACCACCGGATTGTTCGATGTATCTATACAGAAGAGGGTGCCTCTGCTGGTAAGAAAAGAATAGGGAAAGAGCTAAGAGTTATTGATTGCTTCAATCTATAAGCATTCAGGAGGAGGCTAGTGTGAATTATTGAAAAGCATAATTCACACTTCCAAGTTTGTGCCTGCGTAATAAAGTGTAAAAGACACACTTGGTACAAACTAACTCAAAGGGCAGGCTTGTATAGTTAGTCTGAAAAATCAAGATTTTTTACGAAGTGAATTGTTTACAATTCACTTCGTAAATATTGTGCTCTGCATAATGTGAAAATCAAAGATTTTCACATACAAAGTTTGCAGGCTATGAAGAAAGGCAGGGTTATTATTATGAGCAAGTTGTTTCCAAGAACACAGGTTGAGGGTATGTCGCTGTCCCGTATGATTATCGGAACGAACTGGATTCTGGGTTGGAGTCATACCGGAGCTGCAGCGGATCGAATGATTACAAAACGCTATGATACCAGGGAGAAGATGTGTGGGATATTAGAAGCCTATATGGAATATGGGATTGATACCATCATGGCTCCCTTTGGACTAAGTCAGAATCTTGTGGATGCGGTGAAGGCGACCGAACAAAAGCTCGGAAAACCGATGATCATGGTAGATACGCCCTGCATCAATGTGGATAATACCAAGGAAGGAAGAAAGGAAGCAGAGGAGGTGATTCGAGCTTGCGGGCAGAGAGGATCCAGAATCTGTTTGATCCATCATTCCAGTGCAGAGCAATTGGTTAATAAGAACAAAGGAATTATCGACCGCCTTCCGGATTATACCTCAATGATCCGTGATGCCGGTTTGATTCCCGGTCTATCCGCACATATGCCGGAGCTGATTACCTACTCGGACGATAATGACTATGATGTAAAGACCTATATTCAGATCTATAATTGCATGGGTTTTCTGATGCAGATCGAAGTAGAAACCGTAGCACGTATCATACATAATGCCAAGAATCCCGTTATGACCATCAAGCCGATGGCAGCTGGAAGAACCACACCCTTTGTTGGCTTAAATTTCGCCTGGAATACCTTACGTGAATGTGACATGGTAACTGTCGGAGCCTTCCAGGCAGATGAGGTTCACGAGGATGTAGAGATATCCTTTGCAGCCTTAGAGAGACGTTTGCCAGACTTAGAGAAAAGGCAAAGCCCGGCGAATAATCAGGCAGCCTTTGGTAAGTAGGGAGAGGAGAGCATATGGAGAAAATCAGCAGAAAGAATTGGGCTTTAATTTGGATTTTGGGTATGGCAGGACAGGTTTGCTGGAATGTAGAAAATGCTTGGTTTAATACCTTTATCTATGCAAAAATCGCACCAAATCCGGACATCATCTCTTGGATGGTAGGAGTAAGTGCGGCCGTAACCACCTTTGCCACCTTCCTCGTCGGTACCATGGGAGACCGGAGGGGAAAGCGCAAACCCTTTATTGCAATCGGATATATCTTGTGGGGTATCTTCACAATTAACTTCGGTGTTTCTGAATTTCTGCCGATTAACTCGGTTTTTGCAGCAGGCTGCTTCGTGGTTGCGATGGATGCAATTATGAGCTTCTTTGGCTCGGTGGGTTATGATAGCGGCTTTTGTGCCTGGACAACAGATATCTCAAATGAAAGTAACCGCGGGCGTGTCGGAGGAGCCTTTGCTACGATGCCGGTGCTGGCTACCATCTTTGGTTCCGTGGTGTCCGGTATCATTATTGATCAGCTGGATTTCTTTGCCTTCTTTATTATCATAGGAGGCCTGGTATCGGTGATCGGAGTTTTCTCATTGTTTATGCTGAAGGATTCACCGAGCCTTCGTGCGAAGAAGGATCCGAAGGGCTTTTGGCATCAATTTTTCAGTGTATTTAATTATCGGACGGTGAGAGAGAATAAAGAGCTGTTCTGGGTATTTATCATAATGATGGTTTATTTTATCGGTTTTAATATATATTTTCCGTACATCACCATCTACTTTGTAAACTATCTGGGAATGGATTATACCTTGACCGGAATCGTACAGGGACTTAGCCTTTTGGTAGCGGTACTGCTCACCATACCTGCTGCAAGACTAGTCGACCGCGGAAGGAATATAAGGGTGATTGCGGTTGCACTACTGATTAATGTGTTAGGCTTATCTATGATTAGTCTCAGTACACAACTGATCAGCCTGGCGTTTGGAATGCTGCTCACGGGAGCCGGATATGTCATTATACTTCAAACCTTAACGGCTTGGTTTAAGAACCTCTATCCGGAGGAGCAAAGGGGGCAGTTTGAGGGAATAAAGCAGCTGTTTTTTGTCTGCATACCGATGATTATAGGTCCTTTTATCTCTAATTTAATTATTAAGAATTACGGTATTTATGCTGTGGTAGATGGCGAAGAGGGTATGATTCCGAATGAGATTCTTTTCGCAGTATCAGCAGCATTCACTATGTTGACGTTTCTGCCGTTACTACCGGCAGGAAAGCTCCTATCACAGCGTAGAGCCATGAAACAGAACAAGGGGGAAGATTAATGCAAAAGCAATTTACACAGCCAGGACCGGTGCTTGATGCAAATGGTTCACCTTATCCCGGTTATTCCACAAAGAGTATACTAACTTATCGGCGGAAAGCCATAAAGGCCTCTCCTTTTCGCATCAAGGAATGGGATTTCTATCAGGTGACAGATCGTAAAATGTGTATGCAGTTTACCGTCGGACATGCCGCTTATGCCGGTCAGGTCGGTATTATGTTTTTTGATTTTGAGGAAGGTAAGATGCTTGCGGAAAAGGGGACGTTTCTGGTACTTCCCTTCGGTTCCCTCCATCTTCCGGAGGATGCGGAGAAGGAGCATGTCATCAGTTATGATAGAAAAGACGGGCGGATAAGGTTTGAAGCAAAGGGGAATGCCAGACACCTATCCTGTAGATGGGAGGACTTTGAGGCAGACATTACCCTGACCAGGCAAAATCAGAATTCCTTAGTGATCAATGTGCCCTTTGATGAATCACCGAAAGCCTTCTACTATAATCATAAAATAAATTGTATGACAGCGGAAGGAACCGTGACCTATGGGGATAAGCAGTATTATTTCTCTCCGGAGGATGCCTTTGGGCTTTTGGATTGGGGGAGAGGAGTATGGCCCTTCCATAATGAATGGTATTGGAGTAACGGCACCGGATACATAGAGGATAAGATCTTCGGTTTCAATCTTGGGTGTGGCTTTGGTAATACCGGTAGTGCAACCGAGAACATCTTATTCTACGGTGATAGCATCCATAAACTGGGAGAAGTAGTATTTGAACTGGGGTCTGACTATATGCAGCCTTGGCATATCCATGATACGGAGGGAAGGCTTGATCTCACATTGACTCCAACCTATGACCGTACTACGAGGACGAAGGTTTTATGGGTGGATAATTGTTGCCATCAGATGTTCGGAGAATTTGACGGTATGGTAGTCCTTGATGATGGGACCAAGCTGAAAGTAGATAAACTGATATCCTTTGCCGAGCATGCAGTAAATAACTGGTAAGTGATACAAAATAGGAAAAATGCACTAAGATACATAAATATATGATGACATGTTTGTATATAATACTGACACTGGAAATATTTTAATTGTTGATGTTGTCGATGAAAAACGTTTCGATATACTAAAAAATTCAGCAAAAACATAAAAAACAATAGATTTTGACACCCTCTAGTGCTATAATGGATATATTAGCTAAAAACAATGCTAATTATATCACCAAAATACATAGGGGGTATTTTTATGAGTAAGGTGTTATTTGGGAAAAGAAGAGGGAAAGTACCTGAGGGTACAGAAGAAACAACAGGAAAGACCAGGCATGTGCGGCAGAATTGGACTAAAAGGAAGGTTATAAATGAGAGCAGTAAAGGTTTGAAGGAAGATCTGGGGAGAAAAACTTCAATACGGAAGACTGTCTTTGGTATCTTTCGAAGTATCCGTATAAAGATTCTGGTTGGGTTATTAATACCGATTGTACTATTGGCAATATATGGAACGATATCCTATCGCAAATCGGAAGAAGCAATTATCACAAATTATGAGAGTAGTTCCTTGGATACTATTAACGCGGTCAGTGATTATTTGAATTTTGGATTCACTGTAATACAGGAAAAGTCCGGTGAGCTTCTTTTGGATTCGGATATTGGCGAATATTATAATCGCCCTGAAGGGGCCCCTGAGACGAATTATCTCAATGCCAGATTTTCCGTTGAAGGTGCAGTTCAGCTGGTGAAAAAGACAAATTCCTTTATCGCCGGTGTGCATATGATTGGTAAAGAAGCAAAGACAGTTTCCTCGGAGGCTGCAACTCAGGACACAATTTATGAAGCCTTTATCAAATCTAACTTAGTGAAAGGTTTTGAAGATAAGTCGGTGAAATACGTCTGGGTAGGAGAACATAGTGATTTAGACCAAATGGTATCCAATGACAGGGTCTCCTATAATTCCTCTAATTATGCCTACTCATTAATTCGGTCTATGAATGCAAGAAACGGTTATGTCATCATTGACATATCAAAACAGAAGTTATTGGACATGTTCACGGAATACGATCTTGGTGAGGAAAGCATCATTGCCTTTGTTACAAATGATGGCCGTGAGGTAGTCAAGGGTTCCGAAGACAAAGTATTTACTAAGCAGAGCTATTATGAAAGTGCGTTAGCAGCAGAAGAGACCAGTGGATTTTCTTACCAGTCTTATGATGGCAAAGAGTATCTGTTTCTTTATAGTAAGGTAGGAGATATGGGCGCAACGATCTGTGCCCTGATACCGAAAGCTACCATTCTTGAACAAGTATCCGGCGTTAAGTCATTGAGCGTCACCTTTGTTACGATTGCCGTAGTCTTTGCTACGATTATTTTAATATTTGTATCAACAGCTGTCGGTACAGCCATTAACTTCCTGACCAAGCGTATTGATCAGGCTGCGACCGGCGATCTGACTACCATCTTTGATACGAAGCGTAAGGATGAATTTCTTCATCTGGCAAAGGGAATCGGCAATATGCTTGCTGATATGCGTAAATTGATCGGTGACGTTCAGGAGATAGGCGGCAAGGTAAGCAGTTCCGCAGGAGGTGTATCAGAAAACTCTGAGAAGCTCCTAATAGCAACAAAGGATATCTCTCGGACCATTGATGATATAGAGCAGGGTATTGTTCAACAGGCGAGTGATACGGAGCAGTGTCTGTTGCAGATGGCAAGTTTATCAGATCAGATTAATCAGGTACATACGAATACCAATGAGATCGGTCAGATTGCAAATAATACAAAGAAGAT
The DNA here is from genome assembly GCA_023415475.1 of Bacillota bacterium. Classification (GTDB taxonomy): domain Bacteria; phylum Bacillota; class Clostridia; order Lachnospirales; family Lachnospiraceae; genus Mobilitalea. The sequence goes on from JAEZKL010000025.1 coordinate 12,825, forward strand.
TGCAAGGGAAGGAATTGTAATCATTGATGAACTGAATAACAAAGCGAAGGCTACAACGAATATCACTCATAATGTTATTGTTAAAATACAGGAATTCGAGACGCAATCACAGGACATCGGTGGTTTTGTTAATACGATCAATGATATTGCTGCTCAGACCAATCTGCTTTCCCTTAATGCGTCCATTGAAGCTGCACGAGCAGGGGAGGCCGGTCGAGGCTTCGCCGTTGTGGCCAATGAGATACGTAAGCTCGCAGATCAATCTGTGCATGCGGCGAAGCAGATCCAGAATATTGTTACAATGATCACAGATAAGACGAAGGATACTGTCGATACTGCTAAGGAAGCGGAAAGTATCGTTGGTTCCCAGTCCGAAGCCCTAAATAAGACGATTCGGGTGTTTGACAATATCAATGAGCATGTCAACAATCTGGCAAGCAATCTGGATAATATATCAGGTGGGATCATGAAGATTGAAGCTGCTAAGGCGGATACTATGGATGCAATCCAAAGCATCTCTGCTGTATCGGAGGAAACAGCCGCGGCTTCTCAGGAGGTTAGTGCGACTGCAGTCAGTCAGATTGATTCGGTAGAGCGTCTGCTGATGGCTGCGCAGGAGCTGGCAGCTGATGCGAAGAAGCTGGAGGAATCAATCAGTATCTTCAGGATTTAGTGAGTAGAAGGAGCATTGACTGATAATAACGGTATCGATAAGAAGCGATATCCAATTGAGAATAAAATATAATGAAACACCGGATATGCGGTTACATGGGTGGCTGCGTAGCCGGTGTTTCTTCTTGTTTATACCGCCAGCTTATCCTTCTTCCGTCCACCTTTTATTGAGACCAGCCCGGATGTGTATGCTAATATCGATCTACCTTTTGTCAATGGTATTAATTGCACGGACTCGGATTCAACAGTTACCTCAGGACGGATGGTAGCATCGGTTTTGCAGGGCGTTGCTATCTATAAACAATATGCAACAGCCCATTCCTTATATAACGTCTTTACAGTTTTTATTATGAGTGGTAGGATATTGGCAAGGAGGTGTACTATATGGCTAAGCTTAGGGAAACTGTCTGCATGTATTATAAGGCGCTGGGTGAGTGTGCCAAGGGGAGAGAAGCGAACCATTACGGCTACTGCCAAAAGTGTGATAAATATTATCCAAGAGCAAAGGTACATCACATTAACCGAAAGAAGCAGGAGATTAATAAGATTAGGGAGAAAGAAAGAGACTAAATAGAGGAACAAGGTGGCTACATCAATGATGCAGAAGGGGGGATTTGTATGAAGATATTAGTGGTAGGAGGTACCAGATTCTTTGGAGTGCATTTAGTTCGGGCACTTTTACGCCAGGGGTATGAGGTTACAATAGCTACCAGAGGCAATGCAAAGGATGACTTCGGAGACAGCATTCAACGAGTTATAGTGGATCGATCCGATCCTGAAGCGTTAAAAAGAGCATTTCAAGGAGATTTTTATGATGTGATTTGTGACAATATTGCTTTTAGCTCTAATGATGTTAAATATCTTCTGGAAGCGGTTCGATGTGAAAGATACATCTTAACCTCCAGCGCATCCGTCTACCCGGAACTTGGACTTAATACGAAGGAAGAGGATTTTATAGCATACACATACCCATTGATCTGGTGTAATCGGGAGGATTATACCTATGATGAGATCAAACGCCAGGCAGAGTGTGCTTTAGTTCAGAAATATCCTGCTTTGTCTTCGGCAGCCGTCCGTCTGCCTTATGTCATAGGAGAGGATGATTATACAAAGAGGTTATATTACTATGTGGAGAAAATAGTGAAGGGTATCCCGATGCATGTGGATAACCCTCAAGTTGAAATCGCTTATATACGGTCCTGTGAAGCCGGTGATTTTATATCCTGGCTTGTCGGTTCTAAGCTGGTCGGACCGGTCAATGCCTGCAGTAAGGGGACCATAAGGCTAGAAGAAATCTTTGATTATATCGAGAAAAAAACCGGAAAGAAGCCGGTTCTTAATCCTGAAGCGGAAGCAGCGCCTTATACCGGAGGAGAAGATTTCTCCCTGATTACCCAGAAAGCAGAGGCTGCGGGATATTCTTTCTCAGAGCTTAAAAGCTGGATATATAAGCTATTGGACCATTATATCACGGAAGCAATGACAAATTAAGGAAGCAGTCGGACGGCCTGTATGAGGGAGTAACAAACTACATATGCTAGCAATATGAAAAGGAAAAGGATGTGTTTCCAATGCTATCTGCCGGCTATATGAGTGAGTTTGTTAATACGGAACATATTATTTGCAGGATGTTGGCACAGCAATGTATGCCCACACTTTTGAAGATGAAGCCCGCCAGCCTGCTATTGATTGATAAAAACTTAGTTCCCGATTTACAAGAATTCTATACGTATCTAATGAAATATCTTAAGTATTATTCCTGCAGCTATATCCCTTTCCAGGAGACGGATGTAAGATTATATCTGTTTCTTTATTGTGAGGATTTGCTTTATCAATCAATAACAACGGGGATGCGGCAGTCCTTTCTGGAGAGTTATGGTTATTTTGTCCGAAAGGAACAAATGGCTTCGGTGTTGGGGCTCCTTGGCAGAAGATATCGTAATTATTGGGTATCCGGGGAATTTCCACATGAAATCGGTCTTTTCCTGGGATATCCCCTTACTGATGTGGAGGGATTTATTCGCAACAAAGGCAGGAATTATCTTCTCTGTGGTATGTGGAAGGTATATGGTAGGGTTAAGGTTGCAGAGGCAGCCTTTTTATCCTTTCATCAGATGAAAGCTATGGCTGTAAAGCTTACAGAGACAAAAATTGAACTCCTATCTCTTCGAAGAGAAGAGTTGGAGCAATATAATCGGATTATCTGGGAGTTGCTTACCTATTAAGTAAAGGTTCATATCACCATTGGAATTTATACCGATTGCAAAGGGCGTAGAGAGCGAAGAGCAGTGGGAGACCTTGAAGGTATTAGGCTGTGATTTGGTTCAGGGTTATTTGTTTGGAACAGCTATGCCGGTCGGTGATATAGAAACGGTCTATCAACAGCTAGAAAACCGGGTTTAAGAGAGAAGCCGTCATCTGTATTAATATAAAGTCAGATTGGAGAAAAGATAGGAATGGAAAGATGGATCCTGTTTGCGATGATATCCGGTATATTTGTGAGCCTGCGGGAGTTATATATTAAGAAATACATAAAGCAGTCCCCGGAAATTATCAGCTTTACAACAAGATTTTATGGAAGTATGGTATTCATAATCATTGCGTTCCGAGGGAATATTAAAATTACTGATTTTCCGGTCTTTATCGGCATTACTCTTCTCACGGTTATCGTTACCGCCGTTACCACCCTGATTCGACTAAGGCTGATTAAGACAGAAGATTTATCCTTGACGACACCTTGGCTGGGGTGTATACCGATATTTGTAGTCCTTTGGAGTATGTTGTTATATCGGGAGCTTCCGGATACCCTGGCACTGATCGGTATTCTACTGGTCTGCATCGGAGCCTTTACGATTAACCTTCAGGGTGGACGGATCCGTATGAACCGAGCAAGTCTATGGATGCTCTTCATCACGATTCTGTTGGGATTAACCACCTCAGTAGATAAAATCGCCATTGGGGCATCCTCTGCGATTACTTATTCGCTTATATGGACCATATCCTCGGCAATACTGATGTACGGGGTGGCAAAGACGAAGACAAAAAGAGTTATTTTTTTTGATAAACACCTAATTATCCAGGCGGTGTTGTGGGTTGGAGAGTTCCTGTTTCAGATGCTTGCTATTCAGAATATCAATCATATTTCTTCCGGGCAAACCTATGTTAAGACACTCACCATGTTGAATATCGTTATTACTACAGTATTCAGCAGCTTTATATTTCGGGAAAACGACCGGAATAAAAGGATACTTTCTGCGGTATTGATATTCATCGGAGCAATTATCGTGGTATTATATAAGTAGCTTCCTATGCCAGGCCTGCGTTAGGAAAAGAATGATACAAAATAATTATGGAGGACGAATAAAATGAGTTTTATGAATAAAGAAGAAAATATTCGAATGATAGGAGAGTTGTCCAATGCCATGGGAGTAGCCGGCTTTGAAGACAAGGTAGTTGAGCTGTTACGCGGCTATTGTGATGGCTTAGGTGAGATCAGAGAGGATACGCTCCGTAATCTGTTCGTCTACCGGAAAGAGAATACGGGTAACCGGAAAATAGTACAGCTGGATGCTCATAGTGACGAGGTCGGCTTTATGGTTCACTCCATCCGGCCCAATGGTACGCTCCAGATTGTTCCTCTCGGAACCTGGGTGAATTATAATGTTCCTGCCCATAAGGTATGGGTTCGTAATTCTGATTATGAATATATACCCGGTATTATTGCAAGCAAGCCGCCTCATTACATGAGTGAACAGGAGAAGAACTCAGTAATCGATATCAAACAGATGACCATAGACGTGGGCGCTTCCACAAAGGAGGAAGCAATCAAAGAGTTCAAGATACGAATTGGTGAGCCGGTCGTACCCTGTGTGAACTTTGAATATGATGACAAGCATGATATCATGATGGGGAAGGCCTTTGATAACCGCATTGGCTGTGCCGGTGCGATAGCAACGCTTCGGGCGTTGCAGGGCGAGAGGCTTGCGGTGGATGTTGTGGCTGGTATTGCAACCCAGGAGGAGGTCGGAGCGAGAGGAAGTACCGTTACCACTAGAAGGATCCAACCGGATATTGCTATTGTGTTTGAAGGCTGCCCGGCCGATGATACCAGTGTTGATAGCTATGAGATTCAAACTGCGATTAAAAAGGGACCAATGCTTCGCCATATGGATGCAAAGATGATTACGAATCCAAGATTTCAACGATTTGCACTGGATACGGCGGCGAAGAACAAGCTTCCGGTGCAGGAAGCGGTAAGAGCCGGGGGCTCAACCAATGGTTCTGTTATACATTTGTCTCATCACGGAGTTCCTACTATCGTAATCGGTGTTCCTGTCCGCTATGCTCATACACATTACGGGATCTCTACCTATTATGACTATGAGAACAGTGTAAAGCTGGCTGTGGAGCTTCTTAGGACGTTAAATGACGACATAATACAAGGCTTCTAGTGTATGGTATAAAAAAGCAAAATCTCCATAGGAAGAACCGCAAAGTTTACTCAATGGAGCAAGCTTTACGGTTTTTTTGGATGTTTAGCATGAAAATACAGTTGACAATACCCTGCACGGGATGTATATTAATATAAATAAATGAATAAATATACATAATTAAATGAGGTGGCCTATGAAGAAGAAGGTATTTGTCGATGGATTGTCCGGAACGACAGGATTGAAGATTCACGAGAGACTCAGTTTATATTCAGAGCTTGAGATGATTACGATAGATTATGAGAAAAGAAGGGATCCGCAGGAAAGAGCAAAATGCTTAAATGAAGCCGATATTGTATTTCTGTGCTTACCGGACGAGGCAGCGAAGAAAGCAGTCAGCCTGGTGACGAATCCGTCTACAAAGATAATTGACGCCAGTACGGCATATCGTACCGCTTCCGATTGGACTTACGGCCTCCCGGAGTTATCGAAGGAGCATCGGGCAGCAGTTCAGAGCTGTAAGAGATTAAGTAACCCGGGGTGCCACGCAACTGCTTTTCTTCTGGCTGCCTATCCCCTAGTGAAAAAGGGTGTAATAGCGGCGGACTATCCGATAACCTGTCAGAGTCTTACCGGTTACAGTGGCGGAGGTAAAGCGCTGATTGAGAAATATGAGTCGAAGGAAGGCAGGAATGATTATGCAAAAGCACCCAGACCCTATGCACTCGGCTTAAATCATAAGCATTTACCCGAGATGACCTTGCACGCGGGGTTATCGGAAGCGCCGCTTTTTGTCCCGATCCTCGGTAACAATTATAAGGGTATGGCAGTAATGCTGCCGCTTCATACCAAGATTCTTTCGAAGAAGATGTCCGGAAAGAATGTACAGGAGGTAATCGGCGAGCATTATGCGGGTGAGAAATTCGTCAAGGTGATGCCCTATGCCGATGATACACTGCTCTTTGACGGAGCCGTAGATATTACAGCCTGCAATGATACGAACAAGGCTGAGATTTTTGTGTTTGGTAATGATGCGAAGGGAACAGTGGTCGTAATGACCCGCATCGATAATCTGGGAAAAGGAGCCTCCGGTGCCGCGATTCAGAATATGAATATTATGTTAGGCTTCGCGGAGGATCTGCACTTATAATAACTTGTATCCTGGTTAAAAAATAAAGCTGTATTGCTCATTCATGTGGTAATTTGAATAAGCGGTACAGCTTTTCTCTATATTGGTAAAATGTGACTAATATTGGTTGCCTAATTACTGCTTTTGAGTTAAAATAACGGTATGAGCAGCTGCTCATAATTATACGGGAGGGTATAACAATGGATAGAAAAGCAATGCAGACAACAAAGACGGAGCGGTTATCTTATACGGGCTTCTTTTTGGGGCAGAATATCATTTATGTGTTACCGTTTCAGTTCTTAACTTATTTTTATACGGAGTTTGTAGGTCTTACCTTAGCAGATACTGCGGTATTACTTCTATTAGCAAAGGTATGGGATTCCATCAACGATCCGATTATGGGGGCGATTGTCGATAAGTGTAATTTCAAGAAGGGCAAATTCCTGCCCTGGTTAAAGGTGGCTACATATACGGTTCCCCTCTCTCTGTTTTTAATGTTCATCAATATTGACGGACCCTACCTGTTAAAATTAGTTTATGCTTATGTGACCTATCTGATCTTTGATTTGGTATATACAATTTCCGATTCACCGCTGTTTTCATTATCCACGGTTATGACCAGCAATACCTATGAGAGAGATAAGCTGATGGCATACGGAAGACTTGCCGCAGCTGTCGCAGCGATCACGAGTGCTGTCTTCATGAGTATCAAGGCCAATGTGGGATGGACCTGGACGGTGGGTATCTATTGCCTGATCTCCTTTATTGTTATGTTTCCGTTACAGTTTAGTGCGAAGGAACGGGTGAAATATCAGAATAGTGAAGAAATCTCCTTTCTTAAGGTATTCCAGTATTTATTCAAAAATAAATATTTGATAATCTATTTCATCGGCTTTCTGGGGATAGAGATTACGAATACCCTTCAGATTATTGCCGTATATTTTGCTAATTCTAATCTTGGTGATGAAACCATGGTTACGGTTATCATGGCAGTTGTTTTAATCCCTATTATTTTATTAGCACCCTTACTTCCGATGTTGATTAAAAAGTTCGGTAAGAAGAGGCTTACCGTGGTCAGCTCCATTGCAGCTATCGCTTTCAGTATTGTCCAGTATTTTGCAGGCTATGAAAATATGGTATTATTTCTTATTATTGCTGCTGTTCGTATTGCTTTCATGCAGCTTCCATTGATGCTGTATGGAATGTTTACGGCAGATTGCATCGAGTATGGAGCATATCATACAGGGGAGAGAACAGCAGGGATGGCATTCTCAATACAGACCTTTATGACTAAGCTGGGTGGTGCATTAGCGAACACCCTCTGTCTTGTTCTCCTTGGAGTGTTCGGTTATGTGGAGCGGGCTCCGCAGCAGACTGCCGGTGCCTTGGAGGGAATATGGATTATCTTTTGCCTCATTCCCTGCCTTGGATATGTAGTGATGCTGATTGTCATGACAATCTATAAGCTGGATGAGAAGGAAGTGGCAAGAATGCTGGAAGAAAACCAGAGGAAAGCGGGGTAATTAAATTGCGCAGAAAGCTGGATTTAAATAGTAAAATAAAAGAGGTATATGCCAATCCCATCGGTCATGATGTGATTGATAAGCTGCTGCTTCAATTGAATAAGAAGGAAAAGCTGATTACGAATCCCATTGTCGGTAATCTGAAGCTAAAAACCGCTGCCGGATTAACAAAGAAGCTGCTCGGTCAAGACTTTTTTACTACCCTTCTCACACTCTTGAACAGTGAAGCAGATACACCGGCTATGAAGAAGGGGGATGTCACCAGAGCCTGGTGGAAGGAAGCGGTTTTTTATCAGATCTATCCAAGAAGCTTTCAGGATTCCGACGGTGACGGGATCGGTGATTTGAAGGGGCTTCTCTCAAGACTCGATTATTTGAAGGAGCTTGGAGTAGATGTAATATGGCTCTCACCGATCTATGATTCCCCCAATGATGATAACGGCTACGATATCCGTGACTATTATGCCATCATGGAGGAATTCGGTACTATGGAGGATTTTGACCGGTTGCTTCGGGAGGTTCACAATAGAGATATGCGTCTGATCATGGACCTGGTTGTGAATCATACCTCCGATGAGCACCCATGGTTTCAACAAGCCTTGAAGGATAAAGCTTCAAAATATCATGATTATTATCTGTTTCGTGAGTCGGAAGAGGAAAAGGCTCCGAATAACTGGAACTCTTTCTTCAGCGGACCTGCTTGGAATTATTATCCTGGGCTAAAGGAATGGGGGCTTCATCTTTTCTCCAAAAAGCAGATGGATTTGAACTGGGAGAATAGGGAGCTTCGAAGGGATATCGAAGTAATGATTCGCTGGTGGCTCGCTAAAGGTGTGGATGGTTTTCGGATGGACGTAATTAACTATATCTCAAAGAGAGAAGGACTTCCCGAAGGAAACGAAAGCATTGGAAAGCTTATGGGCTATTACGGGATTGAGCACTATTATTACGGACCAAAGCTCCACGATTATCTACGTGAGTTAAAAAAAGAAGCCTTTGAACCCTATCAGGCATTTACAGTAGGAGAGACTCCGGGTGTGGGAATGCAGATGAGCAGATTACTGACCGGAGAGGAAAGAAGGGAGCTTGATATGGTATTCTCCTTTGATCATCTGGAAACTCCGGGACATGTAAGGTTCGAGGATTACCGCTATGATATGAATTACCTGAAGAAGTATATGATAGATTGGATGGAGAATTACGGTGATAATTGCTGGATGTCTATCTTCTATGAGAATCACGATAATCCCAGGATGATCTCGAAGATTAACCCGGAACCCGCAGCTCGTGAGGTTCTGGGGAAACTCCTGGCTATGCTGCAGCTAACCTTAAGGGGAACACCATTTCTCTATCAGGGACAGGAAATCGGCAGCATCAATCAAGCATTTACAGGCATAGAACAGATGAAAGATGTAGAAAGCATCAATTACTATGCGGAGCTTCTTCCCACACTCGGAGAGAAGGAAGCCTGGAATAAGATACTAAGCGGCAGCAGAGATCATTCCAGGACACCGATGCAATGGAGCAATCAGAGGAACGCCGGCTTTACCGAGGGTGAGCCCTGGCTGGCTTCGGATAATGATTATCTGGAATGGAATGTTGCAACGCAGCAAGAGAATCCGAATTCAATATGGAGATTTTATCAGAAGCTGCTGCAGCTTCGCAAGGAGCACGAGGCGCTGGTCTATGGCAGCTTTGAAGTGGTAAATCGTAAGAAAAAGGATGTATTTACTTACTATAGAAGGCTTAACAGAGAGGAATTCTATATTGAAACGAATATCAGCGAGCATACCCTTCCTTCTCTGCCTCGGAATGAGGAGTTCACCTTGTTGCTTTCCAACTATACGGAGGAAGCGAAGCAGCTTCGCCCCTATGAAGCAAAGCTGTACCGGAGGATAATATAATGAGAGAATATTCCATACGAGCTAAGGCGGAGGAACTGGTTGCACAGATGACTCTGGAGGAGAAGGCTGGTCTTTGTTCCGGCAAGGATTCTTGGAATCTGAAAGCGATTCCAAGGTTGGGACTGGAAACGATCATGGTTGCTGACGGACCACATGGACTTCGTAAGCAGGTGGGATCCACCGATAATCTCGGAATTGGAGATAGCCTTCCTGCAGTCTGTTTTCCTACTGCCAGTGCTATGGCCTGTAGCTTTGATATAGAGCTAGCGAAGGAGGTTGGCAGAGCAATCGGAGAAGAATGCTTGCAGGAAGAGGTAAGTGTTATTCTTGGTCCTGGCGCAAATCAGAAGAGAAGTCCGCTTTGTGGCCGTAACTTTGAATATTACAGTGAGGATCCCCTTGTGTCCGGAGAGATGGCGGCCGGAATGATACAGGGCGTACAGAGCACAGGGATTGGTACCTCACTGAAGCATTTTGCAGTAAATAATCAGGAGAGAAGACGAATGACCATCGATGCGGTTGTGGATGAAAGAGCTCTCCGTGAGACCTATCTGAAGGCCTTTGAGATCGCGGTAAAGAAAGGCCGGCCAAGGACGGTCATGTGCGCTTACAATCGTCTGAACGGTGAATATTGCAGTGAGAAGCAGGACCTGCTAACTAAGATATTATGCGAGGAATGGGGATTTGAAGGTCTTGTCGTATCGGACTGGGGAGCCGTGAATAACCGTCCCCTCGGTGTTATGACAGGCATGGACCTGGAGATGCCCGGAAGTATGGGAATTAATGATGCTAAGCTGGTGGCGGCAGTGAAGAACGGAGAGCTTAGTGAAGAGAAGCTAAACCGATCTGCCTGTAGAATTACTGAATTAATACTGAGCCAGGTGGAAGCAAAGAGAAAGAATTATCAATATGATCCCCAGAAGCATCATGACCTGGCGGTAAAGGCAGCAGAACAGTCCATGGTACTGCTAAAGAACACAGAGAACATCTTACCCGGTAAGCCAGATCAAAGGGTGGCCGTCATAGGAGCTTTTGCGAAGGCACCCAGATATCAGGGGGCGGGCAGCTCCAAGCTTCATCCAATTAGGGTAGAGAATGCCTTTGATGTTATGGAGGAGTCGGGGCTTAATATAACCTATGCGAAGGGTTATTATCTGGGCAGAGAGCCTAAGACCAGCCAAGTTAAGGATGTGGAGCTGATTGCGGAAGCCTGTGAGGCAGCCAGGGGAAAAGACATAGTTTATCTCTTTGTCGGTCTTCCGGAAGGATATGAATCGGAGGGCTACGATCGTACAACCATGGAGATACCAGAGCTTCATAACCGTCTGATTAGTACCGTTACAGAATGTAATCCCAATGTGGTGGTTATCCTGCACGGAGGAGCGGCGATGGAGCTTCCCTGGTATGATAAGGTAAAGGGGCTTCTGCTTGCCTATCTGAGCGGAGAGGGCTGCGGAAGAGCAGTAGTTAATCTACTCATGGGGAAAGCAGTTCCTTGCGGGAAGTTAGCGGAGACCTGGCCCTTGAAGCTGTCAGACAATCCTTCCTACCATTACTTTCCCGGTGGAAGAAATACAGTGGAGTATCGGGAAAGCATCTACGTAGGCTATCGTTATTATGAAAAAGCAGAAAAGCAGGTTCGTTTTCCCTTCGGATATGGTTTGTCCTATACTGATTTTACCTATGCTGATTTGGAAGTGAATAAGGACAGCTGTGAATACGGCGAGATACTTAATATCACCTTCACCGTTACCAACGAAGGAAATGTCAGGGCCAGAGAGACGGCTTTTTTATATGTTGCTCACAATAATGAGACGGTATTTTTACCGAAGAAGGAGCTGAAAGCTTTTCAGAAGGTAGAACTTGCCCCCGGTGAAAGCAAGAGAATAACAGTTTCACTTGATACCACGGAATTCGGTTATTATAATACTCTGATCAGGGATTGGTATGCAGAAAGTGGTTTATATAAGATCAGTGTCGGAGCCTCCGGGGCAGATATAAGATTACAACAGACAGTTATGCTTAATAGCCCGGAGCGGCCTCAACCTGATCTGAGAGAGAGGGCACCTGCCTATTATCATCTTCCGCAGGGAGAATTTCATGTGTCGGATCAGGATTTTGCTGCACTGTACGGTAAACCGTTGCCGGAACATAACAGTTTGCCAATGAGGCCATACGATCATAATAATACGTTAGAGGATATCGAACATACCTTACTTGGTAAGCTCATATTAAAGGTAGCGGATCGGATGACGAAGAAGGCTACCAGGGAATCAGAGGATGAGGAGGCTATGATGTCCAATATGATCAAGGAGATGCCCTTTCACTCCTTGGTTACCTCAGGGGAAGGTACGGTATCCGAAGCTATGATGGAAGGGCTTCTGCATATTTTGAACGGTCATATACTTAAGGGCATTCGGGCACTGCTAAAGGGTTAGTATCAGTCTGAGGTAGGATCAGGAGTTTCCTCGAGTCGCTGCATCATTATATGAAGAGCATCCAACAGACCACCTGCGTATTTCTGATCAAGATTCAGATTGCAGATCATACTCTTCGGAATGCCGATTGCCTCCTGTTTTAACGCCTGGCCTTTCGGGGTTAATTGAATATATACGTTTCGTTCATCGCTGGAGCTTCGGATACGCTTAATGTATTCCAAAGCCTCCAGCTTTTTTAACATCGGTGTGAGAGTGCCGGAATCTAAGTATAGGCGCTTACCAAGCTCCTTTACGGTAATGTCATCCTTCTCCCATAAAGCCAGCATGATAATATAGCCGGTATAGGTTAAACCATAAGGGTCCAAAAGATTTTTATATTTTTTAATTATCTCCTTTGAGCATACATATAATGAAAAACAGAGCTGATTATCAAGCATGAGTAAGTCATAGCTTGCTTTGTTCTTATCATCCCCTTCAAGATTGCTATTTGATGTAGAAGCCATAAGATTACCTCTCTTTCTATCTATGAAATATATTATGTCTGGTTTTGTCTGCCTTATTGCATCCTTACAGAAATAATAATTGGTGCTTACAATTAGATTTTATACAATTTTTATAAAAATGTCAAACAAAACTATTGACAAATGCAAATTAATAGTGTTAAATTAAATTGTAAACAATATAAATGCACAAAAGACAACTAAGTTAAAGACAACTAAGTTAAAGATATCTAAGTTAAATACATCTAAATTAAATACATCTAAATCAAATAAATATTGAAGATACTATCAGATGACAATTTAAATGACTTCAATTGTAGAGCAGGAAAGGAAGGTATTATTATGAGTAAAACATTTAAAGAGGCAATCGAGGGCCGCAGAACATATTACGCAATCGGAAAAGATATTAAGGTATCCGTAGATGACATCAAGAACGTAGTGGAGCATTCTGTAAAGCATGTTCCCTCCCCATTGAATTCCCAGAGCGGCAGAGCCGTCGTATTAGTCGGGGAACATCATGATAAGCTTTGGGAGATCGTACGAGAGACCCTTCGTAAGCTGGTTCCGGCAGAAGCTTTTGCTTCCACTGATAAGAAGGTGAACTCCTTCAAGAATGGTTACGGTACGGTTCTATTCTTCGAAGAGCAGGCTGTAGTACAGGGACTTCAGGAAGCGTACCCTCTGTATAAGGATAACTTTCCTCTCTGGTCTATGCAGTCCAGCGGTATGCTTCAATTTACTGTATGGACAGCACTAGAGGAGCTTGGATTAGGAGCTTCCCTACAGCACTATAATCCTCTGATTGATGATGAGGTTCTCAGTACCTGGGATCTTCCTAAGAGCTGGAGACTGATATCCCAGATGCCATTCGGTAACCGCCTGGCTGAACCGGGTGCAAAGGAATTCTCCCCTGTTGATGCACGAGTTAAGTATTTTGGATAAAGGGCAATCATAATTCACTGAGGCACTTGCCTTTGGTGGTTTATATAAATTCTAAGGGCGGTGTTGAAAAACGCCGCCTTCTCCACGTTCAAAGGAAATGAAATCCCACAGCTCAACCCAGCTCAAGCTTCAGCTATTCTTATACTTGATGTTATAATAAAAGAAAGGTATAATTAAAAAAGTGTGAAGTATCGATACAGGGTGGTGGAAGTAATGAATCAAAAGCATAATGGTAGGTTGGTAGTTTTGATTATTGTACTGGCTTGTGGTATAATGGCTTTTGTGGAAGCTGTTTTGGCGCCGGGCTATGCTTTGAAATCAATCATTAAAATAGTTCTGTTCCTGATCCTTCCGGTACTGGTGCTAAGCCGGCATAAGGAAACAGATTTACCTGGAATTCTTAAAATAAAAGGTAGAAAGCTACTGATTCCCATCTTACTTGGTATCGGGGTCTATTTGTTTATTATTACCGCTTATTATACCATTGGGAGCCTTTTTGACTTTTCCCGGGTGGCGGAAGCCATCACAGGCTCCAGCGGTGTAGATAAGAAGGGCTTTGTCTGGGTGGCTCTTTACATCTCTCTTGTGAATTCCCTATTGGAAGAATTCTTCTTTCGGGGAATTGGATTTTTAATACTCAGCAGGTTTACCGCAAGGCGAATTGCTTATCTGTTCAGCTCGATAGCCTTTTCCTTGTATCACGTGGCGATTATGTCCAGCTGGTTCAGCTTCTATCTGTTTCTATTGCTACTCGTCAGCCTGTTTGTCGCCGGATTATTATTTAATTGGCTTAATGAGAAGAGCAGAACGATATATCCTTCCTGGTTGGTTCATATGTGTGCCAATTTTGCGATCAATACCATTGGATTTATCCTGTTCGGTATTCTCCAGACCTGAAGATAACGGAACGTTACAAACGTTCTTACTAGATAAAGTGCATACCAGCACAAAGTGTAGACATGTTAATTTAGTAAGAAGAGGGTGGTTGTCATGTTATCGGAGGAAAGAAAACAGATGAACTATTTATATGTAGTATTCATTTCAACTAATACAATAATGGGTAAGGGGATACGTTTACTTACCAGAAATAAATATAGTCATGTTACGATTGCGTTTGAACGGGATCTGCGGGCAATGTACTCCTTTGCCAGATATCACATAAACTCACCAATCTATGGAGGCTTTGTAGTAGAACGGCCGGGGCGTTATCTTCATGGAGAGAAGGATGTTCTGGTGAAAATATGTAAGATACCGATCGAACCGGAAGAGTACGAGCGAGTTTGTCAGGAAATTGAATATTTTCAACAGAACCGTGAAGTAATGATCTACAATACCATCAATGCGCTGCTGTCTTTATTAGGCAAGCGGTTGGATGTTAAGGATATGTATACGTGCCTGGAGTTTGCAACACATCTTCTGCGTTATCCGAGGATGAATGCGATTCGTGAACTGGAGCGAAGATTGGAAGAGCATGAGGTCTATACAGGAAGTCTCCGTTATGCGGCTGACTGGCAGCCGGACCAGATTGATAACGATGAATTCTTCCGCAGACGTAGGGCAATCGGTATTGCTTATGAAACCGTTTATCATTTTCGTAAAGTGCTTCAAAGAGTATTACATGCATAGAGCAAGGTCGCTTTAGAATGACCGGTAAGAAAGAGGTATATATGAAGGGCTATTATTATCAGACAAAGCTTGGAAAGCTGTTCATCGCTGAGGACGAACAAGGAATAGGGGAAGTGTCAATTATAAAGGATACGAGGTCTTGTTCATTAGCGAAAGAGAATATAACAGGCCGAAAAGAGCTAATGAGCTGTGAAGTAGAAGAAACGCCGCTGATACGGGAAGCGGCAGGACAGCTTATGGAATACTTTGACGGAAGACGTAAGGAATTCTCTATCTGCTTAAACCCAAAGGGAACGGACTTTCAGAAAAAAGTGTGGGATGCCTTGCGGGCAATCCCTTACGGCGAGACCCGGAGCTATAAGCAGATAGCCGAAGCCGTAGGGAATAAGAATGCCAGCCGTGCGGTTGGTATGGCAAACCATAATAATCCCATTATGTGTATGATACCCTGCCACCGTGTAATCGGAGCAAACGGAAGTCTGGTCGGATATGCAGGCGGTTTGGATATAAAATCGGAGCTACTTTCGATGGAACAAAAATACAGGTCGAAATGACAAGCAGTATATTAATTTGAAAACTATAATACAATAAGATAAGACATCATTAAGACACAAAGAAAGGAATGATAAGAATGAACAAGGAATGGTCACTTGAAGTACTATATAAGGGGTTTCAGGATGAACAGTATAAAAAAGATAAGGCAGGCCTACAGGCATTAACCGAGGAGCTGGCTAATTTTAGCGAAGGTCTGAAACAGGTAACCGATGATGAGGCTGCATTACTGAAAGCAGTTTATTATCTGGAGCAATTCCAATTACTGAGATCAAGACTGAGCTATTATGTGGCATTAAGACAGTCGGTAAATACCTCTGACAGTGAGACAGTGAATGAAATGAATGCCATCGAAAAGCAATTAAGTTTATCCTCAAAGCCTATGGCAGTTATTAATAAGTATATCGCCGGAATTGAGAATCTGGAAGGCTATATCAATCAATATCCGAAGCTGAAGGAATATGAGTACTTATTGTCTGAGATGAAGAAGGAAGCAAAGCATCTGTTAAGCGATGATGTAGAGGATGTGATTGCTAAGCTTAATATCAGTGCAGGCTCGGCCTGGGGTAGTATGCAAAGCTTCTTAACATCAACGCTGGAGGTGGAATACCGGGATAATATCATAAGCTTCCCGGAGGTTCGTAACAAGGCCCATAGCGAGGATGTTGAGGTACGAAGGGACGCATTTGCAGCAGAATTGAAAGCACTGGAGAAGATTAAGGATGCGGTAAGCTTCTCCTTGAATAATATTAAAACCCAGGTGAATACCATCTGCGAGCTCAGAGGCTATGAATCACCCCTAGACATGACCTTAGCGCAGGCTAAGATGAAGCGGGAAACACTTGAGGCGATGCTTGAGGCAATTCGTGAAGCCTTACCCTCCTTCCACAAATACTTAAAGCACAAGGCAAAAATCATGGGTCATGAGAAGGGACTTCCCTGGTATGATTTATTCGCTCCGATCGGAGAGACAACGACGAAATTCACCGTAGAGGAATCGAAGGAATATCTACTGAAGCATTTCAGAGGCTTTGCGAAGGATCTGGCTGATATGGTAGAAGAGGCTTATGACGAGGAATGGATTGATTTCTTTCCCCATAAGGGGAAGGTTGGCGGTGCTTTCTGTGAGAATATGCCCTTTGTAAAGCAGAGCCGTATTCTTACCAACTTCACCGGATCCTTAAGTGATGTGGTGACACTGGCTCATGAGCTTGGCCATGCGTATCATGGCTTAAATATTCAGGAGCATCTCCCACTCAATGTTGATTATAGTATGCCTGTTGCTGAGACGGCCTCTACCTTCAATGAAGCAATTATTATGGAGGCAGCCATTCGAGAGTCTGAGGGAAGAGAGAAGCTTGCTTTAATCGAGAGTCAGCTTCAGGATGTTACCCAGATTATCTGTGATATTTACTCCAGATATCTCTTCGAAACAGCGGTTTTTGATCGCTGTAGGACAGGCTTTTTATTCGCGGATGAATTAAAGGAAATTATGCTGGAGGCACAGAAGACTGCCTATGGTGACGGCCTGGACCATGATTATCTCCATCCCTATATGTGGGTATTAAAGGGACATTATTACTCCGAGAACTTAAGCTTCTATAACTTCCCTTATGCCTTTGGCGGTTTGTTTGCAAGAGGCTTATATGAGAAATATAAGACAGAGGGGGAAGCCTTTATTCCGAAATACCGGGCACTACTGGGTGCGACAACCGTCATGAGTGTCGAGGACGCTGCAAAGCAGGCAGAGATTGATCTGGAGGATCCCCAGTTCTGGAGAACCAGCTTAAAGACAATCGAAGCATTGATTGATCAATTTGTTACTTTAGCATAAGATTAGAAATGAGAGGCTGTTATATCCTGTATTGATAAAATGACAGAAAATTATCTGCTTTTATCAAATATAGATAGCAGCCTCTTCCTATATTTGTCATGAGCAATTTATTTTAATAAATTAATTGAATTTCATAATATAACGATTTATGCAGAAAGAGGAAATAAAATAGCACATAAAACTGAAAAACAATCAGATACTAAGCTTGAACTAATTTATTGATGATGCATAAAAGCAGGAAAGGAGATAGCTATGAGTCTGATTGGTAATCAGCTTCCGGAAGGACTGGGTTTTCGATTGGCACTAGACATGGAAGCAATGAAGAATTTTGCAAACTTATCTGATCAAGGGAAAGAGCAGGTAGTTGACTATATCAAAGGTTCGACGACAGGGGACGAGGCAAAAAACCGGGTAACCGAAGTAGTGCGTAATCTTCATAATGGGGGGTCCTTTCAATAAGTGGAAGGTTCTGTAGTTATAAGAGTAATCGCTTTACACGATATTAACGGATTAATATATAATACGAAACAAGAAAGATTTGCAAGTAAACTTGATTGTAAGCAAACGATAGAAAGCAAGAAACCTCTTCAGCGAACGGTTGGAAGCCGGTTCCTTGCTTTTTTGATACAAATTCGATGGGGCCGTTGCATAAAAAATGCGACAGCCCCATATTTCATATTATTTGGTATTCATTTTATCCTTCATAAAGCTCTTAAATTCCTCCGGACCATGCTCGAAGCCGTCCTTGGCAAGGTAATGAGCTTTTTCTGAGCCCAAATAGATGTAAATATACTCTTTGTATTCCTTTATTTCCGTAACTTGGATATAAGGATATTTTGAGCTCGATTGAATTCCGGACAATGTATAATAATCCTCATAAAATGTGAATACAGCCTCTGAACTCTTATTGCTTTTATACGCTTTTACTTCACGGACAATAGCTTTTTCCGTCTGAGAATAGTATTGATAGATAAATACAGCAGCTACACCTACCGCGATAATACAAACATAGATTGAACCGGTACTATAGAAGGAGGCGATTAGCAATAATAAAACTACAACCGTAACAATCCAGAACATTAGCTTCTTCCATATACGATCGTAAGTATAAAAGGTTTTTATTAAAGCCTCAGAATATTTGGTTCGGTTACTGAATAATGGGGTATCCTTTATATTCTGCTCCTCCTTTAGCCTTTGCTCGTTAAAGAACCTGGTGAGAGCTTCCGCTTTCTCCCTCTTCTTGAGGTCTTGCTTTTTTCTGGAGCGGCTTCGGAGCACAAACAAAGCGACAAGGAGTATTATGATAATACCTACTACAGTAATCAGATACATAATTGCTTTACGTTGCTGTTCTTCGACCTCGGCTTTATCCAAAAATTTGGTAAAATGAGTACCTGCAACCAATTCCTTAATAAAGCTTTCATCCAACGGCTCAGTATTGTTTTTTTCATAAATATCATACGAGATAGAATAGCCATTGGCTATCGTGCCATATACAATTTCTGAAAACTCGTTACCATCCGATGACAAATGCAGGTCCAGACGGTAAAAGGGAAGCTCGGCATGTTCATATTTTTCTATTGTATAGGTAGAATTCTCATCTGTTGTTGAGAATAATTTATCCAAAAATGCGGTCAGTTCGTCTTCAGACAAAAGAGAAAGATTGTACACCTCCTTACTGTCACTGTTATACTTACTCAACACTCTGACTGTTGCAGCGGCGGTTGGATCATATAGGATGGCTTGTACACCCATTTCCTGCATGGTCTCTTTCTCCGCTTTAGGATCGGTGATGCCGATTTCACTCCACAGAGGATCCATATTCGACGTGTCCGAGGTTAAGATGATGGTATCCTCGGGCAGAGTCACCTCCATGTATAAGGTTGAGAAGCTCTGTACCTTGGCCTGCACATGAGAGGCGGGAAGCAGAACCAGGATGAGTGCGAATAGCACGAATAGATGTTTGAATCTATTTTTGTTCATTTGTTTATCTCCTTAGCTTTCTTGACTTTAATTTAGGCTTTATGCTATTGTACCATGATTATCCGTAATATAAAATGAAAAAAAAATAAACTATATTACTTCATTAATACATGGTAGCAAAAGCCTACCGATAAAGTCAGGCAGCCCTTTACAACGGCCAACAAAGCTCAATTACAAACAAATTATTTTCTATTTTGGCTTCTATCGAACCCTTCATCTTTTCCGTCAACAGCTTGGTAATGGTTAATCCAAGGCCGCTGCTTTTATTGGCTCTCGATTGGTCTCCGGTGTAAAAACGCTCGAATATACGAGATAATTCCTCCTCGGTAAGGTTTGCCGTATCATTGATAAATTGAATGCAACAGCTGTCCTTGGTACGAGTCTGCTTGATCGTGAATTGATTTTCTGCGTATTTTAGGGCATTTTGGACCAGATTATTCAAAATACGTTCGAATTGTAGCTTATCTGCGATAATGCTGCAGGGCATATCCTCCAGTGAGATATTTACCGTGATATTACGTTTCTCGAATTCCAGATAATATGCTACCACTACTTCCTTCAATAAAATCTGAACCGGGATCGAAGCTAACTGAAGAGGATAATCATCGGCTTCAATCCGGGATATTTCATAGAAATCACCGATGAAGCCCTGCAATATCTTGGCTCTCCTACGAATGATTCCAAGATACTCCATCTGTTCGGCTTCAGAGGTGTCCTCATCCTCAATCAAATCCAGGTACCCTAAGATAGAGGTCAGCGGTGTACGAAGATCATGGGAGATATTCTCAATTTCCTGCCGGATTTGCTGTTCTCTTCGCTGATAATTAATACGCTCCTTTTGCCTTTCGCTGTAGAGCAGGTTAATTCTTCGCAGTAATTGTTCAAGACTCCGATCCGTCGATCGGGATTTTAGCTGACGGTTCTGGTCGGGAGCATTCTCGATTTCTTCCATATTCTCAGCGGCCAAGAACAGGGCACGGCGTAGAAAATAGAGGCGTACAGCAAGCAGTAGCACCAATAAGAATAAAACGATACATACATATTGCATTTTCACGCCTCCATTCTAAGGACTATTTTTAAATATTTCTACTGGAATGGCCCAAACCAAGGAAATCCGTAGGATTTTCGAGCCTGTTCTAAATACATGATTCATAAAAGTTTGCGAAGCAAACTTTTTATGAATAGTTACAATTATTTAATTTCTTTCCTGCTGAATACAAAATAGCCGATCAGGACGAACAGAAGCATCTGCGCGCCACCGTATAGCCAATAATTGAGGTAACCGGTACTGCCTTCCCAGGGAAGAACGAGCTGGATTTTCTCTACGTCAAAATTCATATTGTTGATTAAATTCCAGGGAAGAAACTTACTAATTTTCTGGAATATTACAAATTTCATGGCCAGATAATTACTTACTATAGGCAGGGCAAGCAATACTCCCACGATAGCGGCAATTGCACCACCGGTTCCTTCGATGATGAAAAGAAAGCAGTTCGATGTGGCAAGTGCATATAGTAGAAGGGGCAGCACAGCGAAGCTGGAACGTACAAGTAGCTCTAATTCACCTGTATTTGAGTTCTCCAGAAGAAGGTAAGAACTACCGACGAATACACCTCCAATGATCAGAAAGGCTATCAATGCGTATATTACTTCAACAAGGAATTTACCAAGGTAGATGCAGCCCCTGAATATACCAAAGGATACACTGTTTTTCATGGTATGATGTGTATGTTCATTGCCAAATACAGTAGAAGCTACTGATACGCACAGAATAAATACAAACGGTGTACTGGTATAGAACAGACTTAAGGAAAAGGCTGTACTAGCATAGGGGAAATTTAATTCCGTACGTCCAACCAATGCCAGAACAATATTAGCGCTTAGCAATAAGGCGCTACAAATAATTATGAACAGATAGCTTCCCTTGCTGTGAAGCAAACGGTAAAATTCACTTTTTATATAATTAATCATTGCTTTCTCCTCCTACTAATTGAATAAAGTAATTCTCCAGATTGATTTCCTTGATTATAATAGAGTAGAGTCCCACACCATTACTTACAGCAAGTTGACTGATTTTTGCCGGCTGGTCCATATAATCAAAGATATGGATGGAATAATCAGGGGTCACCTGATAGGAGGTACAACCAAGCTTTGTTTCAAGGAGAGAGGTCATTAACTCGACCTTATCGACCTTAAGCTCAATATAGCGGTTGGATTCTCTGGAGAGTTCCTCGGCAGATACCTGCTTCACCAGAATTCCTTTATCGATAAATCCATAATAGGTTACCAGATTGGATAATTCGGACAGGATATGACTGGAGATCAGAATAGTTATATTCTTCTCCTGATTTAGCCGGAGCAATAAGTTACGGATTTCAACAATACCGAAGGGATCCAGTCCGTTGATGGGTTCATCCAGTAATAGAAGCTCCGGCTTGTTCATTAGTGCCAATGCAAGCCCGAGGCGTTGCTTCATACCAAGAGAGAAGCTTTTATATTTCTTCTTACCGGCATGTGTGAGACCAACCTCTGCCAGAGCCTCAGCTACGCAGTGCTTTCCGGGAATTCCGCGCTGGATGCGATAATACTCCAGATTTTGCTCCGCGGTCAGATTATTATAGAAGCTGGGTACCTCAATGATGGTACCAATTCTTTTTCTTCCGTTGCTGAGACCTTCCGATGATGTTTCACCGAATAATTCCACATCACCCTCAGTTGCAAAGGCTTGGCCTGTGACCATGCGAAGCAGTGTGGTTTTGCCTGCTCCGTTTTTACCTACCAGACCATAGATCTCTCCTTGCTTTACCTCTAAATTAATATTGTTGACCGCAAACGTGCTGTTATATTTTTTTGTCAGATTTTTTGTTGATAAAATAACCTCGCGCACTTTTATACTCCTTTCAAACTCATAATTATTAATCATAGATTGATTACAATTATAAGAAATGAACCTTAATAAGTACTTAATAAATCTTAAAGAAAGTATAAAGATGACGATTAAGCAGTATCCATCTTAAACCCGATACCCCATATGGTTTTTATATAGGAAGTATCATCAAACTCCTTGATCTTCTTGCGAATATTACTCATATGAACATTAATGGTATTATCTTCACCATAATAGCCTGTCTTCCAGATATCCTGATACAGCTGTTCCTTGGTGAATACCTTATCCGGATATTGTAGCAGAAGTTGAAGAATATCAAATTCGTAAGCGGTCAAAGAGATAAGGTTTCCCTTTACCGCTATCTCTCTGGACAGCGGGTTAAGAGTGAGTTCCTTAAAATGATAGTTGTTTGCGACTTCCGTTGGTGTTTGAAGATTGCTTCTTCTTAGAAGAGCAGCTACTCTTGCTAATATTTCTTCCCGTTCAAAAGGCTTCACTATATAGTCGTCTGCACCGGTTCTTAGAGCTTTTACCTTATCCTCCAGAGCAGTCTTAGCTGAGATTACCATAATTGGGATCGGAGATTGTCCCCGTATCTCGGTGATCAGCTCTTCTCCGGCTACACCCGGCAGCATCAAGTCGAGCAGTATTAAATCAAAGGTCTCAAGCTTAAATTGAAGTCTTGCCTCGGTACCGGAATAGGCAGAGATAACCTGATAATGCTCCTTTGTCAGGTATCTGCAAAGTAATCGATTGATATCGGCATCATCCTCAATCACAAGAATTTTCGCTAACATTTCTCACACCTCATATTCTTTATTCTAACGACAATAACGTATTTGTGACCGGAATTACTTCAACTGATTGTTGACCTTGACTATTACGCAGATGTTTGGCACTTTTTTACATTATTTAAACGGATTATAGCATAACATTTTTTTTATTACAATATCACAAATTGTTATGGTGATAAGCCATCGCATAAGACAAAAAGAAAAAGCTGTTGAAAAACCAAACATCACAGCCCCGGGAAGGAGCATTATGCTTCTATACCCGTGCAGGGTGTTTTTATTTTTGCAACAGCCTGAATTTCTTTGAAATAATAGTACTTACCTTGTATTTCCCATAAAGAAGAGGGCTACGGTACCCGGTCCGGAATGTGCACCGATTGTCGGGCTTACA
Organism: Bacillota bacterium; assembly: GCA_023415475.1. Classification (GTDB taxonomy): domain Bacteria; phylum Bacillota; class Clostridia; order Lachnospirales; family Lachnospiraceae; genus Mobilitalea. The sequence continues at coordinate 36,427 of JAEZKL010000025.1, forward strand.
TAATTAATCAGGATTTCTTTGATACCAAAGCGTTCCTTCACCAGATCACTTACAAATTCGGCATCCTCTATACAATCACCATGACTGATGAAGACGATATCATTAGAACCGGCATAATCCTTCATGCAGACCTCCATCTGATCCACCAGAGAGATTAACGCCTTTTTACGACCCCTCACATTATGCAGGGGAATGAGTCGTCCCTCATTATCTACATGAAGGACAGGTTTCACATTAATTAAAGTTCCGATAATGGCAGTTGCTTTGGATACTCTGCCTCCACGATGAAGGTGGTGGAGATCATCCACGGTAAATAAATGACATAAGTTCAACTTATTCTTTCCCAGCCAATCAGCTGTCTCGTCAATGGATTTACCTTCTTCCATCAGACTTACTGCTTTGTGGACAAGAAGACCTTCGCCAAGAGAAGCGCATAGAGAATCGATTACGATAATTTTTGAACCGGGACGTTCATCCATCAGCTCGCGGGCAACGGTTGCAGCAACGGAGCAGCTGCCGCTGAGCGCAGAGGAGAAGGCAATGTGAAGAATGTCATAACCTTGATCCAAAAGCTTTGTGAAGACCTCCCTGGCAAGCTCGGGGTTCACAGCCATTGTAGTCGGCATTGCTCCTTTACGCATCTTATCGTAGAATTCTTTGGGTGTCAGAAACATCTTATCGCCATATACAGTTCCGCTAAAATTATAATATAAAGGTAACAGCGAGATATTATGCTGTTGTAAATAATCCTCGGGTAAATCACTGGTCGTATCTGTAGAAATGATATACTTATTCATTGTACTACACCGTTCCTTTCTCATAGTATTATCTTCTTGTTGATTACCAAAATAATTAAGTAGTTTTGATTACGATATGATAGATTATATCATACCATACCTAATTGTTTCAATATACATTTCCAGAAATATCAATTTTTATGCTACGAAGTACGCTGTCAAGTTGCTGTTCAGACCCCAGCCAGAATTGTGCTAAAATGAGTTTGACGAATGTATCCGAAATCGGAGTCTTTGCATTCGTCGGATATATTTGTCAAACTCATATATTACCTTTGGATAGGGTCTGAATAGTAACACTGACACCAAAACTTTGCAAAAAACACTTTTATTATGAATATACTTATGATATAATAGCTTGAAGTTAAAAGCGCTAAGGAGGCTGAAACAATGAAGCATATCAGAACTTTAAACACAAGAAACCTTAAGGATACTATGAAAAAGGGTGGCTGTGGAGAGTGTCAGACATCCTGCCAGTCAGCATGCAAGACATCCTGTACGGTTGGCAATCAGAGCTGTGAGAACAAATAAAGAATCAGTACATAGAGCACGCAATCTGGTTAAACAATGATGATGAGAACAGCGATGAAGGTGTCTTAAGAAGTCGAAATACTTGAGACACCTTTCATTGTTTGTCATAATAAAAACCAGCCTGCAGGCTCATCCTTCATGTTATTATGTTATCTATCAGTGGGACTGCCTCATGATATTTTTCGTAAAGCCGGTGCTTCGAAAGGTATTATCAGACAGTCCTGTTCGTTGTGGAGATAAAATTCAGCTTTTCAAATAGGAGGTAATTTAAGTGGTTCACCAATTTAAGAATAATGGATATAATATTGTGCTGGATGTGAACAGTGGCATGATCCATGTAGTAGACGATTTGTGCTATGATATCATCGAGATGTATGAGAAAAATGAGCAGGAGAGCATCCTTCGCGCTATGGTCGAGAAATATTCAAAGCCGGAGAATGCAGCAAGGATTACAGAGCAAGAGGAAGAGAGGACCGAATTGATCAGCAATACGGAGGCATTGGTTTCTCTTATTAAAGAAGCAATCGCAGATATTGAGCAGCTGATACAGGAGGGTGCTCTGTTTACCAAGGATATCTATGAAGAATATATTCGGGATTTCAAACAGCGTTCCACTGTGGTAAAAGCGCTTTGTCTGCATATTGCCCATGACTGTAACCTTGCTTGTAAATATTGCTTTGCTGAGGAAGGTGAGTACAAGGGGCACAGAGAGTTAATGAGCTATGAGGTTGGTAAGAAGGCACTTGATTTCTTGATTGCTAACTCAGGTAACCGTAAAAATCTGGAGGTTGACTTCTTCGGCGGAGAGCCGCTGATGAACTGGCAGGTGGTAAAGGATCTCGTGAAATACGGCAGGGAGCAGGAGATATTACATAATAAGAAATTCCGTTTTACCCTGACCACCAATGGCGTATTACTGGATGATGAAGTAATGGAATTTGCTAATCGGGAGATGAGCAATGTAGTGCTCAGTATTGACGGACGTAAGGAGGTCAATGATAAGATGCGCCCCAGCCGTAACGGCAAGGGGAGCTATGAGCTGATACTGCCTAAGTTTAAGAAGCTTGCGGAGAGCCGTAACCAGACGAACTATTATGTAAGAGGAACCTTTACCCATAATAACCTTGATTTTAGTGAAGATGTGAAGCATCTGGCAGATCTTGGCTTTAAGCAGATTTCAGTCGAGCCCGTAGTGGCTCTTCCGGAAGATACATATTCTATTAAGGAAGAGGACCTTCCGGTGCTGTTTGAGGAATACGATCGTCTTGCAAAGCTGATGCTGGATTATAAGAAACATGGGAAGGATTTTAATTTCTTCCATTTCATGATTGACTTAACCGGAGGCCCCTGCGTGGCAAAGCGTCTGTCCGGTTGTGGGTCGGGCACGGAATATCTGGCTGTCACACCCTGGGGTGATCTGTACCCCTGCCATCAGTTTGTGGGAATACCGGAATATCTGATGGGTAATGTGGATGATGGAATTGTGAAACCGGAGCTTCGTGAAGAATTCAAGGTATGTAATGTATACTCGAAGGAAAAATGCAGAAACTGCTTCGCTAAATTCTATTGCAGCGGAGGTTGTGCAGCTAACTCCTTCAAGTTTCATGGTGATATTAATGATGCATATGATATCGGCTGTGAGCTGCAGAAGAAGCGTGTGGAGTGTGCGATTATGCTAAAAGCGGCCGACTGATCTCTAGAATATCGGAGGAGACATGGAGAATTGGGTAATCAAAAATAAAAAGGCAGATTTTAGCCTTATTATGAAGGAATGCGGTGTTAGTGAGGTATTAGCACGCTGCCTTGTGAACAAAGGACTGGAGTCACCGCAGGAGATCAACTCATTTTTACAGCCAAAGTCTACGGAGCTGCACGATCCATTTTTAATGAAGGATATGGAGAAGGCCTGTGATATTTTGAGGGAAAAGATTCGAGAAGGAAAGCGGATCCGTATCATCGGTGATTATGACGTAGACGGCGTGGTTGCAACCTATATTTTGTATCGCAGCCTGACGGGTCTTGGTGCAAAGGTAGATTATGAGATACCTGACCGTATTAAGGATGGCTACGGTATTAATAATCAGATGGTAGAGGCGGCCAAAAGGTGCGGGGTTGATACTCTCCTTACCTGCGATAACGGAATCGTCGCTCTGGAACAGGTGGAGTTAGCCAAGAGCCTGGGAATGACAGTTATCATTACGGATCACCACAGCTTATTAGAAGGAACACAGGGAGCGGAAGAATTTGAAGAGGTAGCTGCTACAATTGAACCTGATATTATGATGAAACCGTGGGAAGAAAAGCTTAGTTCAAAACAGGTTCAGCTGCCGGCAGCGGATGCGGTGATTAATCCAAAGCGCACGGATTGCGAGTATCCTTACAGCGGCTTGTGCGGTGCTGTGATTGGATATAAGCTATGCTGCGCATTACATACGTATTATGACTTGAAAAATCGGGAAGAATTCGAACAAGAATTACTTTCCTATGCGGCTATTGCCACTGTCTGTGATGTTATGGAGCTTACGGGAGAGAACCGCATTATTGTAAAGCATGGCTTGCAGCTATTGAAGAAGACGGTAAATAAGGGCTTACTGGCTTTGATGGATGTGAGCAATATTGACAAGGAACAATTAAGCGCCTTTCATCTGGGCTTTATAATCGGACCTTGTCTCAATGCTTCCGGAAGACTGGATACTGCGAAGAAAGGCCTGGAGTTACTTTTGGCAACTACGAAGGAGCAGGCACTGGCGTTGGCGGGTGAGGTACGAAGCTTAAATGATCTTCGTAAGGAGATGACGACTCAGAACGTTCAGAAGGCGATTAAACTGATTGAGGAAACAGAACTTCGCTTCGATAAAGTACTGGTAGTCTATCTAGAGGATTGCCATGAGAGTATCGCAGGTATTATTGCCGGAAGAATCAGAGAACGATATAATCGTCCGACACTGGTGCTCACGGATGCTGAACATAGTGTGAAAGGATCGGGAAGATCCATTGAACAATACAACATGATTGAAGAGCTTAGTAAATGCAGAGAGCTATTCCTGAAGGTTGGCGGACACCCGATGGCGGCAGGTCTTTCCCTGATACCTGAAAATATAGATATTGTACGAAGAGTCTTAAACGAAAATACCACCCTGACGGAGGAAATGCTGATTCCAAAGGTATCCATCGATATTCATTTGCCCTTAGGATACATCAATGAATCACTGATTAATGAACTGAAGCAGCTGGAGCCCTTCGGCAAGGGCAATGAGAAGCCGCTGTTTGCCGAAAAGGAATTGAAGATCAAATCGGCTTTTATCATCGGTAAGAATGCCAGCGGTATCCGCCTCCTTGTGGTGAATAAATATGGCAAAGAGATGGAGGCTATCTATTTCGGTGATGTGAATGAGTTTTTTGCATACATTTCAGCGACTTACGGAGAAGACGAGGCACAGAAGCTTCGAACGGGTCGAAGCCTAAACGTGGCTCTGTCAATTACCTATTACCCTAAGATCAATGAGTACAACGGCTTTCGAAATGTGCAGCTTATGATACAAAATTATCGATAAATCGATTTGAATCATGAAACAAACAATGATATATTCGCTTTTGTGTCAATTTTAAGGAGAAATTACAACACAATTGCTAAATTTTCTTTACGGATTATCTCATATAGTGATATAATAGGCATCTATAAAGAGTATTTCATTGTTTGTCCTGAGTGGAACTAACGAAACAGGTGTACCGAGGGGTATTCACTAGTCATAAACCGTATGTAGTACGGTTCGCGTGCGCGCTCGCATTTTTTATAAGCAAGCTTATAAATGTGAACAAACAATGTTTGTTCACATTGCTCACATTTGCTTACGCGTAAATAAAAGGGTTAACCCTAAGAAAGGCATGGTTGTAGAATGAAGAAATTAGAAGAATATGTGAGAAGTATCCCGGATTTTCCGGAGCCTGGAATTATATTTCGCGATGTTACCAGCGTATTACAGGACAAAGACGGACTTAAAATGGCAATTGATCAAATGCAGGATTTGTTGACGGGCTTAGAATTCGATGTGATTGCCGGTCCGGAATCCAGAGGTTTTATCTTTGGTGTTCCGATTGCATATAACTTAAATAAACCATTTATTCCGGTTCGTAAAAAGGGTAAATTACCCTGTGAGACTGTATCCATGGACTATGATCTGGAATATGGTAAAGCAACAATAGAGATTCATAAGGATGCCATTAAACCCGGTCAGAAGGTGGTTATTATTGATGACCTGATTGCTACCGGCGGAACGATTGAAGCAATCACTAAGCTCATCGAGATGCTTGGCGGCGAAGTGGTAAAGATTATATTCCTAATGGAATTAAAGGGACTAAAGGGACGCGAGAAGCTGACCAATTATGAAGTGGATGCTGTAATACAATACGAGGGTAAATAACGTTTATAACGCACATATATTATTACTTCATTAGTTTTTGAGACGATAGGGTTTTATGTTACGGTTTGGCCCATAGGCTGCACTGTAATGACTTTGCATAGATGGGTGTTGATGATCATGGAAGAATCGAAAGAGTTAACTGGAAAAGAAGCGACAATCGCATCGGTGACCATTAATGCACCGGCTGATTTTACTGCGCCCGAAACCTTGTATCAGGAGCTCATTGAAAAAATCAGAAGTTACCATCCCTCAGCAGATATTTCCGTGGTGGAAAAAGCATATAATCTTGCAAATGATGCTCATAAGGATCAGCTCCGTAAATCCGGAGAGCCTTATATCATTCATCCCTTATGTGTTGCCAATATTTTAGCGGAACTGGAGCTGGATAAGGAAACCATTGTGGCAGGTATTCTCCATGACGTGGTTGAGGATACTGATTTTACGGTGTCTCAGATATCCACCATGTTTTCCGAGGAAATTGCACTTCTGGTAGATGGTGTTACGAAGCTGACGAAATTAAACTACGACATGGACAAGGTAGAGCTGCAGGCGGAGAACCTAAGGAAGATGTTCTTAGCCATGGCAAAGGACATTCGAGTTATTCTGATTAAGCTGGCTGACCGTCTTCATAATATGCGTACCTTAAAGTATAAGGAACCGGATAAGCAGAAGGAGACCGCAAGAGAAACCATGGACATCTATGCGCCGATTGCTCAGAGACTTGGTATCTCCAAGATCAAGATAGAGCTCGATGATCTGTCTCTCAAATATCTGGAACCTGAGGTTTATAAGGAACTGGCAGATAAGATTGCCACAAAGAGAAGTGAACGTCAGGCTTATATTGATGATATAGTAAATGAAGTCAGAGTACATGTTGAAGAAGCCGGGATTTCTGCGAAAATCGACGGTCGCATTAAGCATTTCTTCAGTATTTATAAGAAAATGGTGAATCAGAATAAGACACTGGATCAGATCTATGATCTGTTCGCCGTGCGTATTATTGTGGATTCCTTAAAGGATTGTTATGCAGTGCTGGGTGTGATACATGAGATGTTTAAACCAATTCCCGGCCGCTTTAAAGATTATATTGCTATGCCCAAACCAAATATGTATCAGTCTCTTCATACGACACTGATCGGACCGAAGGGTGCGCCTTTTGAGATTCAGATTCGTACTTATGAAATGCACCGTACGGCTGAATACGGTATCGCTGCTCACTGGAAATACAAGGAGGGGCAGGATGGTAAAGGCGGTACAGCCAATTCCGAGGAAGAGAAGCTGACCTGGCTTCGTCAGGTACTGGAATGGCAGAGAGACATGTCCGATAATAAAGAATTTCTGAGTCTGATCAAGAACGATTTTGATCTATTCTCCGAGAGCGTATATGCCTTCACCCCGACCGGTGATGTTAAGACCTTACCGACAGGCTCGAATCCCATCGATTTTGCCTATGCAATTCATAGTGCGGTTGGTAATAAGATGGTAGGTGCCAGGATAAACGGCAAGCTGGAGCCGATTGATTACGTCATCCAGAACGGTGACCGCATCGAGATCATCACTTCCCAGAACTCCAAGGGTCCGAGCCGTGACTGGCTTTCCATCGTTAAGAGTACCCAGGCGAAGAATAAGATTAACCAATGGTTTAAAACAGAGCTTAAGGAAGATAATATAGGCAGGGGTAAGGATTTAATTACTACCTATTGTAAGACAAAGAGTATCGTCCAAAGTGACATCATGAAGCCGGATTTCATGAATACGGTAATGCGTAAATATGGCTTCCGTGATTGGGATTCTGTTCTTGCCGCTGTCGGACACGGAGGTCTCAAGGAAGGCCAAATTGTCAATAAGCTGTTAGAAGAATATAAGAAAAAGAACAAAAAAGAAATCACGGATGAGAATGTTCTGGAAGCGGTTCAAGAGATAAAGGAACGCATCCCCCAGAAGAAATCCCATAGCGGTATTGTCGTTGAGGGTATTCATGACCTGGCTGTCCGCTTCTCCAGGTGCTGCAGTCCGGTACCGGGGGACGAGATTGTTGGCTTTGTTACCCGTGGCCGAGGGGTATCCATTCACCGTACAGATTGTATCAATGTAATTAATCTTCCCGAGGAAGATCGGGCAAGATTGATTGATGCAGAGTGGAATGTCTCTGCAGACGGTAAGGAAGCCAGCGGTGTGTATAGTGCGGAGATTAAGATCTATGCCAATAACCGTACCGGCGTATTGGTAGACATCTCGAGGGTATTAACGGAGAATAAAATCGATGTTACCTCGATGAATGTTCGCACCAGTAAGCAGGGTAAGGCTACAATCAGTATCGGCTTTGAGATTAACGGCAAAGAACAGTTGAATGAAATAATCACTAAGATCAGAAATGTAGAAAGTATATTGGATATTGAGCGTACAGCCGGCTAAGGAGGTCCGTATGAGTGAATTAACCTTAAAAACCCTAGTACTGGGTATGGTTCAGACTAACTGCTATATTGTAAGTAACGATGTGAGTAAGGAAGCAATTGTATTTGATCCGGCAGATAATGCCGACAAAATAGAACAGTATTTGAAGGCAAATGACCTTGTGTGCAAAGGGATTCTTCTCACACATGGTCATTTTGACCATATTTTAGCTGCTTCCGAGCTGGCAGCCCGGACTAAGGCGCCCATCCATGCTCATGAGGCAGAGGAGAAGCTTCTTAAGGATCCGCACCTGAACGCCTCTTCTCAGATCCGCAGGGAATGTGCACTGATTCCGGAAGTACTGCTGCAGGATAATCAGAGCTTAGAATTGGCCGGTTTTACGATTAAGGTAATCCATACACCCGGTCATACTGCCGGTGGAGTTTGCTATTATTTCCCGGGGCATGGTACCTTGCTTAGCGGAGACACATTATTTCTCGAAAGTATCGGAAGAACAGACCTTCCTACGGGCAACAGTAAGCAATTGGTAGCTTCCATCAATGATAAGCTGATGATTTTAGAGGACCAGGTCAAGGTGTATCCGGGACATGGCAGGCCGACCACCATCGGCTATGAGCGAGATAATAATGTCTATCTGAGTGGAAGCTGGTATGATGATTAAGAAGGAATTCTAATCTCAGGTTTTGAGATAGATGAGGATAGGTATAATGATTGAAGTAATATTATCAGATAAAGCATATGAGAATGACGTCTATTCCCTGGTGAAAGCATTTTACCCGGAGGAGTCCATCAAGGTATATTCCGTTACAGAATATGAGCTTACTGGACAGATAAGCGAAAAGGGTGCCCAGGAGGATACAGGAGCCTCCAATAAGGACAATAACTTACTGTGTATAAAGATAGATTTCCTGCCGGAAATAATAGAGCTGGCTTTTGTTATGAAAGACCACCATCGATCATCGGATCAGCTTACTTTAGCAAAGAGCCTGGTTAAATCAGAATATAAGAATGCATTGAAACGTTTTCTCTATCAGAAGCTTTCAAGCCTTACCGGGCGGGAGCTACCCTGGGGGATTCTTACCGGAATCCGTCCTACCAAGCTGGTATATGAGCTGTTGGAGCTGGGAGTAACTGAATCAGATATTTATCACAGAATGAGGAGTGAGTATCTCTGCAGTGATGAGAAGATCGCGATGAGTCTTGAAATTGCCCAGCGGGAGCTTAAGCTTCTTAATGAGCTGGATTATCGGGAGGGTTACAGTCTCTATATAGGAATTCCTTTTTGTCCGAGTACCTGTCTCTATTGTTCCTTTACTTCCTATTCGGCATCAAAGTATTCGGATTATATAGAGAAATATCTGTCAGCATTAGAAAAGGAGCTTCGCTCCTTAGCCGATTGCCTTCCCGGGAAAAAGCTTCAAACAGTATACCTTGGGGGCGGTACACCGACTACCTTAACTGCAGAACAATTGGATCGATTATTGGCGCTGGTGAAGGAACAGTTTGATTTTACTTATGTCAGAGAGTTCTGTGTGGAAGCCGGAAGGCCGGATAGTATTACCTTTACCAAGCTGGAGGTACTTAAGAAATGGGGAGTTGATCGAATCTCCATTAATCCGCAGAGCATGCAGCAGAAGACACTGGATCTCATTGGCAGAATGCATTCGATAGAACAAGTCAAAGAGGCCTTTCATATGGCAAGGGACGCGGGACATGATAATATCAACATGGATATCATCATCGGCTTGCCCGGTGAGAAGCCGGAGGACGTGGCTGATACATTAAGACAGATCAATGAGCTTAATCCGGAAAGTCTTACCGTGCATACCTTAGCAATCAAGCGGGCAGCTCGGTTGAATACCATGAAGGAGAATTACACAGAGAATAAGGCTACCGAGGTTCCGCGGATGCTTGAGCAGACCATACAATTTGCCAAAGAGAATGATTATCTCCCATATTATCTCTATAGACAGAAGAATATGGCAGATAACCTTGAGAATATCGGCTATGCAAGATATGGACGAGAAGGACTCTATAATATTCTGATTATGGAAGAAAAGCAGACTATTCTTGCTCTCGGTGCAGGTGGTATGTCCAAGTTCATCTTCCATAAGGAGAACCGGCTGGAACGCGTTGATAATGTAAAGAGTGTTCTGGACTACATCAATCGAATTGATGAGATGATTGAAAGAAAGAAGAACTTCATCAAAGAGAATTTATCCGATCTATAATCAATGACAATAGAAAGCTCGCGAAGAGTGCCTCTATTGCTACTTATCTAAAAATTGAAATCTATAATTTGAAATATAATAATTGAAATACATTTTCTATCAGAACGGAGGACTATGATGATAACACAACGACCCAAAGGAACCCAGGATTGGTATGGCTCCAGCATGCATAAGCGTACCATAATCGAGGGTGTCGCAAGAAAAATCTGCAAGGCCTATAATATAAAGGAGATTATCACACCTGCTTTTGAGCATACCATTCTGTTTCAAAGAGGAGTAGGAGAGACCACGGATGTGGTACAAAAGGAGATGTATACCTTTGATGATAAGGGCAACAGAAGCATAACTCTGAAGCCGGAAGGAACAGCCGGTGCGGTTCGTGCTTATCTGGAGAACAGCTTATATGCAGAAAGTCAGCCCACCAAGCTATTCTATGTCACTCAGGCCTTCCGTTATGAGAATCCTCAGAGCGGCAGACTTCGTCAGCATCATCAGTTTGGCATTGAATTCTTGGGTTCACCGAGTCCTCTTGCCGAGGTTGAATTGATTTCACTCCTGACTGAGTTTATGAAAGAATTGGGTATGAAGGGGGCCAGACTTCATATAAACAGTATCGGCTGCGGTAATTGCCGCAAGACCTATAATGAAGCTTTGCTCAGCTATCTGAGGCAGCATGAAGATAAGCTCTGCCCTACCTGTAGGGAAAGAATGCTCAAGAATCCCTTGCGTGTCATTGACTGTAAGGTTCCAACCTGTAAGACGATTGTTAAGGATGCCCCTCGGACCATTGAATATCTGGATGAAGAATGCCAGATACATTTTGATGAATTGAAGAGTCTTTTAGATGAAATCGGCATCCCCTATGAGGTAGATACCGGTATTGTAAGAGGCTTGGATTACTATACGAAGACAGTATTTGAATTTGTTAACGCAGAGGGCTTTACACTCTGCGGAGGTGGAAGATATGATAATCTGATTCATGAGATCGACGAGAAACAGGATATCCCAGCTGTAGGCTTCGGTTTTGGTATCGAGCGAATCATCAATGAATTGGCTGCGGAGGGTGTTGAGCTGGAGGCTGAACCTGCTGTGGAGCTTTATGTCGGAATTCTTGGTAAGGAAGCTAAGGCATCTGCCTTTAAGCTGGTACAAAGATTAAGATCAGCAGGTATCATTGTAGAAACCGACTATATGGATCGGAGTGTTAAGGCTCAAATGAAATATGCCAATAAAATCGGAGCTAAGAACACGGTAATCATTGGAGCGGATGAGTTGGCGAATAACAAAGCAAATGTTAAGAATATGGAAAACGGAGAGCAGACAGAGGTAAGCTTGGATCAGCTGGCTGAGTATTTTTTAAATCAATAGAAATAAGCTATATTGATATGGAGGAGAATGCCATGAGGCATTCTCCTTTTTGTGATTCCTTTCAGTATCCGATTTCCCTGATGCCATAAGCATAGACTTATAAGATTTATATATCAATAATAATTTGGCAATTATCGATGTCTCTGTTATTATAATCATATATAATGTGAATTAGCGAATGATAATTCGCTTTGAGAAGCTTTGAAGAGCATATCATTGAGATTAAGATGTGCAAAGGAGAGGAACAAAAAGAATTTGCTATTTTTGCATTCGGCTTTTGTGACAGATAGAAAGGAGCTAAAGATGTCAGAGCAACAGTATGAAATCAAATTGCCATACTTGATTAACGACGGTATGGTACTTCAAAGAGAGGAAACGGTGCGTATTTGGGGATGGGCATCCCCGAAGAGACAATTAACGGTTGAATTTCTTGAAGAGAGCTATGAAACAAAGGTGCAAGAGGATGGAAGCTGGGAGATAACAATGCAGAATTTGCCGGTTGGCGGACCATATGAGATGAGGATTCGCTGTGCAGGTCAGGAACGGCTTCTGAAGGATGTTCAGGTAGGTGATGTCTGGGTTCTTGGCGGGCAGTCCAATATGGAGCTGAATGTAAGCAGAACCTTTGATCGATACGAAGATGAGGTACTTAGAGATTCGGATTATCCGTATATACGCAGGTTTTCCGTGCCTCAGATTTATAATTTTCATCATCCGGTGGATGACCTCTCCGGTGGTAATTGGACTCCGGTCACACCGGATACTGCCAGCCAGTTCAGTGCAATCGGTTATTATTTCGCAAAGGAGGTCTATAACCTCTATCCTATTCCCATTGGTCTGCTACATACCGCGGTCGGAGGAACTCCTGTTCAGAGCTGGATGAGTGAAAATTCATTGATGCGCTTCGGAGAATTCCGGGAGACATTATCACTCTGCAAGGATGATGCTTATGTGAACGGGACCATTAAGCGGGATGAGATAAAGACAAATAACTGGTATTTAGAGCTAAATAAGAAGGATAAAGGTCTCCAGGCGAAGGAGACACCCTGGTACAGCCCGGAATTAAACGATCAGAATTGGAGCAGCATGGAGATACCTTGTAACTTCCAGGACACAGAGCTTGAGAAATTGCAAGGCTCAGTGTGGTTTCGCAGAGAGGTCATCGTTCCGGAGGAGATGGCGGGATTGGAGGCAAGGCTGGTTCTCGGAACAATTATTGATGCGGATGAAACCTATCTGAACGGAATACCTGTCGGAAATACCGCTTACAAGTACCCACCTCGTAGATATAAGGTACCGGAGGGGGTATTGAAGGCAGGCTCCAATCTGCTGGCGGTTCGGGTGATTGTGAACCGGAATATAGGTTCCTTCATCACCGATATGCCGTATTTTCTGAAGGTCGACGGGCTGAAGCTGTCTCTCTCCGGCAGTTGGAGATATCAGATCGGTGCTGTTATGCCGGTACTGGAACCTAATGTGTTTTTCAGCTATAAGCCAGTCGGTTTATATAACGGAATGATATATCCGCTGCGTAAATTCAGCATCAGAGGAGCACTCTGGTATCAGGGTGAATCGAATACGGAGGATCCTTGTGGTTACAAGGAGCTTTTTAAAGCGGTAATAGAGGATTGGCGTGCTACTTGGTCCATAGGGGAATTTCCTTTCTACTACGTGCAGTTAGCTAATTTCTGCCCTTGGAGGAAGGAGCCTGAGAACAGCAATTGGGCAAGACTTCGGGATGAACAGCGACAAGCCATGGAGATATCGAATACAGGAATGGTAGTTACCATTGATGTCGGCGAATACAATGACCTGCATCCAAAGGATAAAAAGACCGTAGGGCAGCGTCTGGCCAGATGGGTCAGAAGAGATATCTTTGGGGAAGCGGTTGAGACCAGTGGTCCGATCTTTGACCATGCAGAGAGGGAGGGTAGCAGGCTTCGACTGTTTTTTAACCATGCAGGCAGCGGTTTGATGGTAAAGGGAGAGAAGCCAAACGGCTTTATGCTTAGCGGTTCGGATGGCATCTACTATTCTGCAAATGCAACGATCGATGGCAGCACCATACTGGTATCCCATTCTGGAATATCTGAACCTGCATTCGTCCGTTATGCCTGGTCTGATAACCCGGAGGGAGCTAATCTTTATAATAACGATGGGTTACCGGCATCTCCGTTTACAAACGGTAATTAAGAAGCCTAATCCAATATAAACAGAAACGAAGCCGAAATCAATTCCGAAAGGAAAGGATTTCGGCTTTCTTTTCCTTGCTCTCTAATTATACTAATGATAAAATAGATAAATAATAGACAGAAAGGTTGGTATTCAGATGGTAAAACATATTGTAGCATGGAACTATGCAGAGGGCTTTACAGCAGAAGAGAACAAAAAGAATGCATTAGAGATGAAGAGGGAATTGGAGAACTTAATCAATTTGATACCCGGAATTATTTCTATTAATCTGTATATAGAGCCGTTATCGACTTCAGAATCGGATTTGGTTCTGGATAGCGTTTTTGAGAATGAGGAGGCTCTTGCAGCTTATATTACTCATCCCGAGCATGTAAGAGTAGGTACGAATTATGTGAAGCCTGTTACGAGAAATCGCAAATGTATTGATTTTCTGATGAATTAATATGTGTGTATGCAAATGTGAGCAATGTGAACAAGCATGGTTCGTCCACATTCTTCAAGCCTGCATAGTGACTCGGATTTATAAAAAATCTATGGACAGATACTCTAAAATGCTATAAAATTAGATGCATTGAATAGGTTGAAGAGTACGAATAACCAATATAGATTGCGATTAAAGGAGATAGATAAAGCGATGGCAGAAGCGATGAAGGGCTTACAAAGAAGCCACAGATGTACTGAAGTCTCTAATACGAATATCGGTGAGACGGTAACCGTCATGGGATGGGTACAAAAAAGCAGAAACAAAGGCGGAATTATCTTTGTTGATTTAAGGGATCGTTCCGGTCTTTTACAGATTATATTTGAGGAAAGTGATTGCGGCAGCGAGAATTTCGCAAAGGCTGAGAAGCTGAGAAGCGAATTTGTAGTCGCAGTTGTTGGTAAAGTAGAGGCACGTTCCGGTGCTGTGAATGAAAATCTGGCAACCGGTGATATCGAGATTAGAGCAAACCAGCTCCGAATCCTGTCCGAGGCCGAGACACCTCCCTTCCAGATCGAAGAGGGATCTAAGACGAAGGAGGAGTTAAGATTAAAGTATCGTTATCTTGATCTCAGAAGACCGGATCTTCAGAAGAATATGATTTTACGCAGTAAGGTTGCAACGGTTACCCGTCAGTTTCTGGCAGAAGAGGGCTTCCTGGAGATTGAAACACCGGTATTAACTAAGAGTACGCCAGAGGGTGCAAGAGATTATCTGGTACCAAGCCGTGTTCATCCCGGTAATTTCTACGCGCTTCCTCAATCGCCGCAGCTGTTCAAGCAGCTGTTAATGGTGGCAGGCTATGACCGTTATTTCCAGATTGTGAAATGCTTCCGTGATGAAGATCTCCGCGCAGACAGACAGCCGGAATTTACTCAGATCGATATGGAATTATCCTTTGTGGATGTTGATGATGTTATTCGTGTCAATGAACGGCTATTACAGAGAATGTTCAAGGAGAGCATCGGTATTGAGGTACCGTTGCCGATACAGAGAATGACTTACGCTGAGGCGATGGAACGCTTCGGTTCTGACAAGCCGGATATCCGCTTTGGCTTAGAGTTAAAAAATGTCTCTGAAGTTGTAAAGAATTGCGGCTTCAGTGTATTTACAGGCGCTCTTGAGAAGGGTGGCTCCGTACGTGGTATCAATGCGGAAGGACAAGCAGAAATGCCCAGAAAGAAGATTGATGCTTTAGTAGACTTTGTTAAGGATTACGGCGCAAAGGGACTGGCATATCTGGCCATTGAAGCTGACGGAACCTACAAATCCTCTTTTGCGAAGTTCTTAACGGAAGATGAGTTGAAGGCGTTAACAGCTGCGATGAACGGCAAGCCGGGAGACCTGTTGTTATTTGCTGCTGACGAAGATGATACAGTATTTGCAGCTCTTGGCGCTCTCAGAGTTGAGATTGCGAAGAATCTGGGACTTCTTCATAAGGAGGAATACAAGTTCTTATGGGTTACCGAATTCCCGTTATTGGAATATTCTAAGGAGGAAGGCAGATATACCGCAAAGCATCATCCCTTTACCAAGCCTATGGATGAGGACCTTCATCTTTTGGATACTGACCCCGGTAAGGTAAGAGCAAAGGCTTATGATATCACTCTGAACGGTACCGAGGTGGGCGGCGGCTCTGTTCGTATCTTCCAAAGTGATGTTCAGGAGAAGATGTTTGAGGTTCTTGGCTTTACCAAGGAAGCCGCCTATGAACGCTTTGGTTTCCTCTTAAATGCCTTCAAATACGGTGTTCCTCCACATGCTGGACTTGCTTACGGCTTAGACCGTCTGGTTATGCTTATGGCACAGGAAGATAGTATCCGTGATGTTATCGCCTTCCCGAAGGTGAAGGATGCTTCCTGTCTTATGACCGATGCTCCGAATGTGGTTGATGATAAGCAATTGAAGGAATTGGGTATCGATATCGCACTCGAAGAAGAGATAGAATGACATGGAGCTTATGAACAAACTGGTGATCGGTTATTTTGGATTAATGATTCTTCTCGGGTTCCTAACCATGGGAATGGATAAGCAGAAGGCAAGAAAGAATGCCTGGCGTATTCCGGAGCGAACGCTTCTACTCATCGCATTTTTAGGAGGTGGCCCTGGTTCCCTGATCGGGATGTATACCTTTCGCCATAAAACAAAGCACACTAAATTCATTCTTCTTGTTCCGTTAGCTACTCTTACCTCCTTGTTCGCAGCATATTCACTGCTTTCATTGATGTAAAAAATCCGGAAATAGATTAGGATGATATTTGTAATAAGTGAACTGAAAGAAAATTAAAATGCATAGAAAATGATATAAGAAAAACAAGATGAATTGATAAATCAATTCACTTGTCATGAATAATGAAAGCCAGGAACAGTTTTAGTGCCGTTCCTGGCTTTTTCCTGCTTATATGAGCAAGACTTTGATGGATTTTTAACAAAGCTTGACGAATTTTCTATTGACATGTCTCCTGGAATTTGCTACTATTGCTTTAAAGCGCCGAAGCGTTGAAGCGTTGAAGGGATAAAGAACAGGGAGAGAGGATAAACTAATGTTAGTAAAAGTGGTGTTACTGATTGTTTTTTTCGCCATCATGATTTTGGTAGGTATTTATGCAAGAAAGCATACCACCAATGTGGGTGATTTTGTATTAGGGGGAAGAGCGGTAGGCCCATGGCTCACTGCATTTGCATATGGAACTACCTATTTCTCGGCGGTTGTATTTGTCGGATATGCAGGGCAATTCGGATGGAAGTATGGTATCTCCGCAACTTGGATCGGAATAGGTAATGCATTTATCGGAAGCTTACTGGCCTGGGTTGTCTTAGGACGAAGAACACGAGTTATGACACATCATCTGAAGTCAACTACCATGCCCGACTTTTTTGGCAGCAGATATGACAGCAAAGCGCTACGAATCGTAGCTTCCGCCATTGCCTTCGTATTCCTGGTACCATATACCGCTTCTGTTTATAATGGCTTATCCAGACTGTTTGGTATGGCCTTCGATGTTCCTTACTGGGTATGTGTTCTTGCAATGGCAGTTCTGACCGGTATTTATGTAATTCTCGGAGGTTATATGGCAACTACCATCAATGATTTCATTCAAGGTATTATCATGCTGGGTGGCATCATTGTTGTAGTAGCGGCTGTATTGAATAATAACGGCGGCTTTATGGAAGCAATTAAGAGCATGGCACAATTTGAAAGTGAAGTTTCTGCAACTGCCGGGATGCCCGGTGCCTATGTCTCCTTCTTCGGACCGGATCCGATTAATCTTCTTGGAGTTGTAATCCTTACCTCTCTGGGAACTTGGGGACTTCCGCAGATGGTACATAAGTTTTATACAATTAAGAGTGAGAAATCCATCAAATCAGGTACGATTATATCAACCGTTTTTGCAGTAATTATTTCCGGCGGCTGTTATTTTCTGGGTGGCTTTGGCCGGTTGTATGACAACGAAGTAATCTATAAGGCTGATGGCTCCGTAGCTTTTGATGCGATTGTACCCCATATGCTGTCTTCATTACCGGATGTGCTGATCGGAATCGTTGTTGTATTAGTATTATCTGCGTCTATGTCTACCCTGGCCTCTCTGGTTATGACCTCCAGCTCCACCTTGACGTTGGACTTCATCAAGGGAAATCTGGTTAAGAATATGAGTGAGAAGAAGCAGATACTGACAATGAGAATATTAATCGTTGGCTTTATCGTTTTATCTGTTATAATTGCGCTGGACCCGCCGACCTTTATTGCCCAGCTTATGGGAATTAGCTGGGGTGCTTTGGCAGGTTCCTTCCTGGCACCTTTTCTATACGGTCTGTATTGGAAGCGTGTTACGAAGGCCGCTGTTTGGGCGAGCTTTGCCACCGGTGTCGGTATCACGGTGTCTAACCTTTTCTTAAAATATATCGCATCGCCGATTAATGCAGGCGCCCTTGCCATGGTTGCCGGACTGGTCGTGGTACCCGTAGTAAGTTTATTGACTCCTAAGATGAATCAGAGCAAGGTTGGAGAAGTGTTTTCTTGTTATGAAGAGACCGTAACCGTGCATACGAAAAAGTCCATCGAGGAAGCTTAAGAAAAGGGTAACGAAGTATTGCGGTTACCGGAATGCAATACATATGTGTAATAATAGTATAGAAGCTGACTCATCGTTTAATGCTGCGATGAGACAGCTTCTTATTAGCGCTTAGTGTGAAAAAAGGATTTAAATGCAAAATCCTTAGAAAGAACTACGTAGTTCGTCCATTGGAAATTATTTATTATATTAGGGAGGATAAAGCCTCCGATTTAGTTTATTAAAATAATATATTTTGAGGGAGGATAAATCCTCCGATTCAGTTTATAAAAATAATATATTTTGAGGGAGGATAAATCCTCCGATTTAGTTTATAAAAATAATATATTTTGAGGGAGGATTTGACATGATTTGGGCGAAGGAAGAAACGCTTCCGAGAAAAGAAATCGAGGAGCTTCAGCTGCAGAGACTGAAAGAGACGGTGACAAGAGTATATGAAAAGGTACCGGCATATCGGGCGAAGATGGATGAAGCGGGAATTAAGCCGGAGGACGTAAAGAGCTTAGAGGATCTGAGGAGATTACCCTTTACCAATAAGAAGGATTTAAGGGATAATTATCCCTTTGGATTGTTTACTGTTCCTAAGAAGGACTTAGTACGAATTCATGCATCCTCCGGTACCACAGGAAAGCCTACTGTGGTAGGTTACACGAAGAAGGACTTACAGATCTGGACCGAATGTGTATCCAGAATAGCTGCAATGGGTGGTGCGACAGAAGAGGATGTAGCCCAGATCTGCTTCGGCTATGGAATGTTTACCGGGGCCTTGGGCTTACATTATGGTCTGGAGAACATAGGAGCTACAGTGAGCCCGACCTCCTCCGGTAATACTCAGAAGCAGATAATGTACATGCAGGATTTTGAGACTACACTTTTAGTTGCCACTCCCTCCTATGCACTACATATCGGTGAGGTAGCCCGTCAGATGGGCCTTGACCCCTCCAAGGATCTGAAGGTAAAAATCGGTCTCTTTGGCGGTGAGGGAATGACTGAGCCCATGCGTGAGGAAATGTATAAGCTCTGGGGACATGATATGAAGGTCACCCAGAATTACGGTATGAGCGAGCTAATCGGACCCGGAGTGTCGGGAGAATGCCTGGAGCTCTGCGGTATGCACATCAATGAGGATCATTTTATCCCGGAAATTATAGATTCTGAGACCGGTGAAGTACTTCCTCCCGGTTCCAAGGGTGAGCTTGTTATCAGCTGTATCACCAAGGAAGCTTTACCACTGATCCGTTATCGTACCAAGGATATCTCCAGACTCATGTATGAGCCTTGTAAATGCGGAAGGACCACGGTGCGAATGGAGAATCTGTCCGGACGCTCCGACGATATGTTAATTATCAGAGGAGTGAATGTATTCCCTACCCAGATTGAGGAGGTACTATTAAAGATCCCTGAGATCGGTGCACATTACGAGATTGTGGTAGATCGTAAGAATTTCCTGGATTATATGGAGATCAAGGTGGAATTGGCGGATGAAGCTTTACTGGATTCCTACGCAAAGCTTGGAGAGCTGGAACGCAGAATCAAGTCGAATCTGAGGGTGGTCTTGGGACTCGATGCCACGATCAAGCTGGTAGCGCCGAGAAGTCTAAAGCGTTTCGAAGGCAAGGCAAAAAGAGTAACAGATCTCCGCAAGGATTTGTAAAATGTTGCTTTGAAATGTATTAGAGATGTGTTAGGATAAGGATATACAGGATTAATAAAATGAAATATCAATGGCTAGTTTGCCTTCAACTCAGAGTACAGCTTGCTATTTGTTATACATAGGAAAGGAGATTTACACAGTGGCAGATAAAGTAATCATGCTTGGGAATGAAGCCTTCGCGCGAGGTGCGTATGAAGCAGGATGTAAGGTTTCAGCAGCATATCCGGGCACACCCAGCACAGAGATCAGTGAAAACATTATAAAATATGATGAGATTTATTCCGAATGGTCACCTAACGAGAAGGTAGCAATGGAGGTAGCAATCGGAGCCTCCATCAGTGGTGTAAGAGCCCTTGCTTCCATGAAGCATGTTGGTCTTAACGTGGCGGCCGATCCGCTTTTTACCGCCTCCTATATTGGTGTAACCGGAGGTCTGGTAGCAATCATTGCAGACGATCCCGGCCTGTACAGCTCCCAGAATGAGCAGGATACAAGGGCAATAGCCAGGGCTGCCAAGGTTCCGGTACTCGAGCCTGCCGATAGCAGTGAGGCAAAGGAATTCGTAAAGTTTGCCTTCGATCTGAGCGAAAATTATGATACACCGGTTATCGTTCGTTCTACCACCAGACTATCCCATTCTCAGGGCATGGTGGAGCTGAACGAGAGAGTGGAGAAAGAAGATAAGCCTTATGTCAGGGATATTGCCAAGAATGTTATGATGCCTGGTAACGCCAAGGGACGTCATTTGGTGGTAGAAAGCAGAGAGAATGCTTTGGTAAAGGACGGCTGCGACTTCCCAATTAACAAGGTAGAATATCTGGATTCAAAGATGGGCTTTATTACCTCCGGTATTCCTTATCAATATGTGAAAGAAGCATTTCCGGATGCCAGTGTATTGAAGCTGGGAATCGTGAATCCTCTGCCCAGAAGGCTGATCGAAGAATTTGCGTCCAAGGTCGATTATTTATACATTATTGAAGAGCTGGATCCAATCATCGAGGAGCAGGTAAAGTCCTGGGGGATTAAGGCGGTAGGAAAGGAAATACTTACGGTTCAAGGGGAATACTCGGCTAATTTGCTTAGAAAGGCGATTAGCGAAGAGAAGCTGCGTCTGGTTCATCCTGCACAGGTGCCAAATCGACCTCCGATTCTTTGCCCGGGATGCCCTCACAGAAGTGTATATTCAATCCTAAATAAGATGAAAATCCATGGCGCCGGAGATATCGGCTGCTATACCTTAGGTGCGGTAGCACCGCTCAGTGTGGTTGACACTACGGTCTGTATGGGTGCAAGCATCTCTACTCTTCACGGAATGGAGAAGGCGAAAGGTAAGGATTATATCAAAAACTGGGTTGCGGTGATCGGTGATTCCACCTTTATGCATACGGGTATCAATTCCCTGATTAATATGGTATACAACAAAGGAACCGGCACTGTGATGATACTTGATAATTCAACAACCGGTATGACCGGTCATCAGGATCATGCTGCCACCGGTAAGACCCTAATGGGCGAGGATACCTATGCAGTGGATTTGGCAGCCCTTTGTAAAGCGGTTGGCGTAAATCATGTATATGAGATTAATGCATTTGATACGGAAAGGCTGGAGAAGGCAATAAGGGAAGCAACCGCAATGGATGAGGTTGCAGTAATTATTACGAAAGCTCCTTGTATTCTACTCAGCAAGGCTCCGGTCAAGAAGCAGTATCGTATTCTCCCTGAGGTATGTAAGAAATGCGGAATGTGTATGAAACCGGGGTGTCCAGCGATTACAAAGCTAGATAACGGAACCATTACAATTAATGATACGATGTGTAATGGCTGCGGCTTATGCGAGACGGCTTGTAGGTTCGATGCAATCAAACCGGTTGAGCTATAAGGAGGAGGACACCATGGAGACAAAGAATATAATGATCGTTGGTGTAGGCGGACAGGGAACTCTGCTTACCAGTAGAATCTTAGGTGCCCTGACCATTCAGGCAGGCTATGATGTAAAGCTCTCTGAAGTACATGGAATGGCACAGAGAGGCGGAAGTGTTGTGACCTTCGTGCGTTATGGTGATAAGGTATATGAGCCGGTGGTGGAAGAAGGTCAGGCCGATGTGCTGATTGCCTTTGAGCGGTTGGAGGCCCTGCGATATGCTCATTTTCTCAAGGAGAACGGAGCAATCGTAGTGAATGACAGCCGTGTTGATCCGATGCCGGTAGTGATTGGAGCAGCCAAATACCCGGAGAATATCCTGGAGGAGCTTAGTAAACATCACCGTGTGTATAAGGTAGATGCATTGGAAGAAGCGAAGAAGCTGGGCAACAGTAAGGTGTTCAATATTATCGTTCTTGGCATTGCAGCCCAGCATATGAGCTTTTCGAAGGATGAATGGCTGAAGGTCATAGAGATGACGGTTCCGCCAAAGACAATTGAGATTAACAAAAAGGCATTTGAAGTGGGATATAATTTACATAAGTAATGATTCCGACGGTATTTTGAAGTAAAGAGATTCGTTTCAATCTATTTTTCAGGAGTGGGAATGATTGAAATGACAGAAACGTATGTGAAAGGGGGTAATTCAATGATCAAACAGCTTTCTGTTTTTGTGCAGAATGAAATCGGCAGTTTAGCAAATGTCACATCGGTTTTAAAGGACAATAAGATAAACCTGAGAGCAATCGCATCCTTTGATACACCTGAGTTTGCAATCCTTCGAATTGTAGTGGATCAACCGGAGAAGGCCAAAGAGGTTCTGGGTGAGAAGGGCTTTGCAGTTAAGGTGTCCGAAGCGGTCGCAGTGGAGCTGGAGGATAAACCCGGTGTTCTGGACGGTATGCTTCACATAATTGCAGATGCAAAACTAGGTATCAATTATATTTACTCCATCGTACTTCGTAATGGGAAAGCTCCTCTGATGATCTTAAATACCGAGGATCTGGTGAAGACAGCTGCAGTCCTGAAGGAACATGGATATATTGTTGCTGAGCAGGAGGATGTAATCGCATGATATGGAATGAAACCAAGGAATGTATGAGCCGTGATGAAATTCATAAGCTACAGAGTGCGCGGTTAGTTAAAATGGTAGACCGTGTCTACCATAGCGTTGAGTTTTATCGTAAGAAGATGCAGCAGATAGGATTGGAACCGGGTGATATCACGAGCATTGATGATCTTAATAAGCTGCCGTTTACAACAAAGAATGACCTCAGAGATAATTATCCCTTTGGATTATTTGCAGTTCCTCAGTCTGAAGTGGTGCGAATCCATGCTTCCTCCGGTACAACCGGAAAGGCAACCGTGGTAGGATATACCCGGAAGGATATCGATCTGTGGCAGGAGTGCGTTGCCAGAGTTCTTGCTATGGCAGGTATCGGGCCCCAGGATAAGATTCAAGTTGCTTATGGTTACGGACTGTTTACCGGAGGCTTGGGACTTCATTATGGTGCTGAGAATCTGGGAGCTACCGTTATTCCGATGTCAACCGGTAATACCCAGAAGCTGATTACCATGATGCAGGATTTCGGAGCTACCGCAATTGCCTGTACCCCTTCCTATCTGCTCCATATAGCAGAGACCTTAGAGGAAGCAGGTCAGATCGGTAATATCCAGCTAAAAGCCGCAATCTGCGGTGCAGAGCCTTGGACTGAGAATATGAGAAAAGAGATTGAAGCAAAGCTTCATATTAACGCATATGATATCTATGGCTTGAGCGAAATACTTGGTCCGGGTGTGGCTGCTGATTGTGAATATCATAAAGGACTTGATGTATATGAGGATCATTTTGTACCTGAGATCATCAATCCAGAGACACTTGAGCCTTGTAAGGAGGGAGAGGTTGGTGAGCTGGTATTCACAACGATTACCAAGGAAGCACTTCCTCTATTCCGTTACCGTACCAAGGATCTTACCAGTATCACTTATGATAAGTGTGAATGTGGCAGAACCTTAGCGCGAATCGACCGCTTCAAAGGCCGTTCTGACGATATGCTGATTATTCGTGGGGTAAATGTATTCCCGTCTCAGGTTGAAGCAGCATTATTAGAGATAGCGGAGACCAGCCCGCATTATCTGCTTATTGTTGACCGAGTGAATAACCTGGATACGCTTGAGGTACAGGTAGAGGTAGAAGAACGCTTCTTCTCCGATGAAATCAAGCAATTAGAGAGCCTTACGAAGAAGATTACCTATGTACTTCAATCCGCTCTGGGACTCGCGGTGAAGGTAAAACTGGTCGAGCCAAAGACTATTCAGCGGTCGGAAGGAAAAGCAAAGCGCGTAATTGATAAGAGGCAGTTAATCTAATTATTTGGAAGGAGGGGGACTATGGTTATTAAGCAATTATCTGTATTTATTGAGAATACGAAGGGCAGATTGGAACGAGTCACAGAAGCATTAAAAGAAAGTGATATTAATATTGTATCCTTTAGTCTTGCTGATACCTCGGAATATGGCTTGCTCCGAATGATCGTGTCAAATCCGGAGGAAGGCAGGAAGGTTTTAAAGGCGGAAGGGTTCTCCGCAATGCTTACCGATGTGCTGGCAGTGAAGATTGCCCAGAAGCCCGGAACACTTCATGAGGTTTTAAAATGTCTCTCCGATGCGGATATCAGTGTAGAGTATATGTATACACTAGCTACCGCAGGGAAGGATACTTCTATCATCATGAAGCTGTCGAGCTTGGACGAGGGGATAAAGCTTCTGCTTTCCAACGGATATGAGCTGTGTACCGCTTCCTAGGCTTATGAACTGAGAATTTGGTCGACAAATAACATTTGACATGGTATGGAAAGAGTGTTATCATGAACTTGTTGTCAAAGATATTGACAACCTATT
This sequence comes from Bacillota bacterium, assembly GCA_023415475.1. GTDB lineage: Bacteria > Bacillota > Clostridia > Lachnospirales > Lachnospiraceae > Mobilitalea. Next base: position 61,410 of record JAEZKL010000025.1, read on the forward strand.
ATTTTTATTTTTTGGAGGAATAAACATGAACAAAGGTACAGTTAAGTGGTTCAACAATCAAAAGGGATTCGGATTTATCTCCGACGAGCAGGGCAACGATGTATTCGTACATTACAGCGGTCTTAATATGGACGGCTTCAAGTCTTTAGAAGAAGGCCAGGAAGTTCAGTTCGAAGTAGTTCAGGGAGCTAAGGGTCCTCAGGCAACTAACGTAACAAGATTATAATCAATGTTGGGTTTACAGTGTACCTTTTTCTAGA
>JAEZKL010000036.1 GCA_023415475.1 Bacillota bacterium
TTTAGTTCCATGACCTGAATGTGTTGCATTAAATTTCGCTTAACAGATGAAAAAATGTTCATAAGCACCTCCAAAAAAATATATATTTAAAGGGCTTCGCCGCATTTTTTTAATCATTTGTCAAGTGGTTTTCAAAAAATCTCTATTAAATTTTCAAGGTGCATTTGTTAACTTAATGACATTGCGCTTGGATGAGTCACGTAGTGGTACATAAGGTCCTAAAATACAGGACCTAAGTACCAACGACCTCATACAGTTGCTCATCGAATTATATTCTGCATCATGCTAAAGCCTGGGTAGAAATGTGCAAATTGACGAATGCAAGTTACTTGTAAGGCTTTTGACACTCTAATCTTGTATAGTAAATTGCGAATAGTCGCAAGCACCAGCAGGACGTGAAAGGAATAGGAGGCTTGTAATGATTAAAATAAATCAGCTGAATGTGAGGTATCATGACGGAAATCAGGTGATACATCAGCTTAGCATGCAGATCAATGACGGAGAAACAGTCGGTGTAATCGGTACCAACGGTGCCGGTAAATCGACCTTGCTAATGTCGCTGGTGGGTATCCTGTTTCCCAGTGAGGGATCAATCGAGATAGACGGAGTGTTATTGGATAAGAAGAATCTGCGAGAGATCCGAGAGAGAACCGGTGTCGTATTTCAGAACCCGGATGATCAGCTTTTTATGTCCAATGTATATGATGATATTGCCTTTGGCCTAAGAAATTATGGCATGAAGGAGGAGAATATCAGGCAAAAGATAACCAGAATTATGGAGGAGCTGGGTGTAGAAAAGCTACAGAATTTGAACTCCCATAAGCTATCCGGAGGAGAGAAGCGAATCATCGCCATCGCAACCATTCTGGTCATGGAACCGTCTGTAATTCTATTTGATGAGCCCTCCTCCTTTCTGGATCCCAAGACGAGAAGAAGACTCATTCAGCTGCTGCGCAGCTTAAAGGTGACAAAGCTGATCGCTACCCATGATCTTGATATGGCATTGGAACTCTGCGACAGAATTGTAGTACTCAAGGAAGGCAGAATCTTCGCTCAGGGTAGGGCGAAGGAGATCCTTACGAATCAAAAGCTTCTCGAGGATGCAGGGCTTGAGTTACCATTTTGCCTACAGAGACCCGAGTTAAATTAATCCGTAGATAAACCGATTCCTGTTTATACAATAACAACCTACAAATAGAAAGTGAGAATCTTCATGAATGATAAGACATTATATCTAGAGTGCTATTCCGGTATCAGCGGTGATATGACCGTAGCGGCTTTACTTGACCTTGGGGCTGACCAGCAGGTATTGCTGGATGGTTTGAAAAGCCTTAAGGTGGAAGGATATCAGATCGTAATCAGCCGCAAGGAGAAGAATAGCATTGTTGCCTGTGATTTTGATGTAATTCTTGATGAGGCAGAGCAGGACCATGATCATCCTGGCCATACTCATAATAATAGCTATGCGCATGATCATACTCACAGCCATGATCATGAACATGACAATGAACATGACCATACACATGACCATACACATAGTCATGATCATGAACATGGACATGGACATGACAATTACCATGAACATAATCATGACCATGGACATGACAATTATAATAAACATAATCATATCCATGAATATGATCATGACCATGACTATAATCATGACCACAGCCATGATCATAGTCAGGAATTTAGTCATAATAAAAATCTTCATACAATAAGTCAAGCGAAAATCACCAGAGGTAAAACAATTACTAATACACATGTTCCGATCCGATATGGCCATCATGACCACCGCAATCTGAGCATTATCAATGACATTATTGACGGATCTTCGATTACCGAAAATGCGAAAACAATAGCAAAACGAATCTTCTATATCGTTGCAGCGGCGGAAGCGAAGGCACACGGAAAGCCAATTGATGAGGTGCATTTTCATGAGGTGGGAGCTATCGATTCTATCGTGGATATTGTAGCCGCCGCAATCTGCCTTGATAATTTAAATATCAAGGAGGTTATCGTATCCGAGCTGTACGAGGGAACCGGCTTCATTAACTGTCAGCACGGATTGCTTCCTGTTCCGGTTCCTGCAGTCATTAATATTGCCACAGAACATCAGCTGCCACTGCATATTACGGAGGTAAAGGGTGAACTGGTTACTCCAACCGGAGCCGCTATTGTGGCTGCTATTCGGACGAAGTCCTCTCTTCCTAAGGAAATGAAGGTCGTAAAGCTTGGTCTTGGGGCAGGAAAGAGAAGTTATCCGGGAGCCAGCGGATTACTTCGGGCTATGCTCATCGAGGATGTCTCCTCCAGAAAGACGGATACCCTTTCTGACAGAGTCTGGGTACTGGAAGCAAATATCGATGATTGTTCCGGCGAGGCACTTGCCTATACGATGGAGCTTCTACTGAAGCAGGGTGCCAAGGATGCTTATTATACACCGATCTATATGAAGAAGAACCGTCCCGCTTATATGCTAGGAGTCATTTGTGATGAGGATAAGCTTGAGCAGCTGGAGGAAATCATCTTTACTCATACAACTACCATCGGTATTCGGCGTACCGAAGCACAGCGCTCAATGCTTAACAGGGAGCAGCAATCGGTTGCCACCCCTTACGGTGAGGCTATCGTAAAAGTATGCTCTTATAAGAAGCAATGCTTTTATTACCCGGAATATGAAAGCATTAAGAAGCTCAGTGAAGCTTCAGGGATCGATTATCTGACTATGTACCATAAGGTTCAGACCCTTGCTTCCCAAACCAGAGAATAACTCTTGTGAATGATACATTTCAATAAGGTATAATAAAAGGAGCAAAGTAGTGAATCAAATACTAAATAATCAAATCATAGATGGTCAAAAAATAGATGGTCATAAAATAGTTGGTCAAATCAATACAGAGCAATCGATTTCTATTTATGACTCCGGCAGAATCTCTGAGATCAACCTTCCTGTCTTAAATAAACTATGTAACTATTTGGAGCAGCACATCAGAGAGGGAATCGGTATCGCCTTCTCCGGTGGTGTGGACAGTAGTCTTTTACTAAAGATTGCCTGTGATATCGGCAGGAAGAACGGCCATCCGGTTCTGGCAATCACCTTCGAGACGAAGCTCCACCCCCACGGAGATCTGGAGCAGGCCAGGTCCATTGCCTTGGGCTTTGGAGCGATACATAAGACAATTGAAGTGGATGAATTCTCCGATCCCGAGATTATGTATAATCCGGAAGATCGTTGTTATCGATGTAAGAATCTCTTGTTCCGTACATTGATTAGTGAAGCGAATCAGACTGGCTATCATTATCTTATGGACGGCACCAATTATGACGACCGAAATGCCTACCGTCCCGGTATGAGGGCCTTGAAGGAACTTGGTATCCATAGTCCTCTGCTTGAGCTGGAGATTACTAAGGCTCAGATACGCTCCCTCGCTGCCGATCTCGGAATCCCTTCTTCAGATAAACCCTCCGCACCCTGCCTCGCAACACGTTTACCTTATGGGACCAAATTGGATTTTGATAGTCTGGAGAGAATCGATCAGGGGGAGCAATACATTAAGACCTTCGGCTTTTATAATGTTCGCCTTCGCCTGCATCAGGATATCCTGAGAATCGAGATCGATCAGAGAGATTTTGATAAGCTGCTCCAGCATCAGGAGATCATATTATCAAAATTAAAGGAGCTTGGTTTCCTCTATATCACCTTGGATCTGGAGGGCTTCCGCTCCGGAAGTATGGATATTAAGATTAAACAGTAATAATTAATGATAAGAAGAAAACATCACGTGTCATGAATCAGAAGCAGAAGGCTGTAGTTCATGCTCAGTGGTACTGATATGCGCTCTCCTAAGTAACAAGTTTTATTATTTGAATAGTCTACCTAGAAAAGAGCATATCATTAATCTTAGCATATCCTACAGCCATAATTTTTATAAATATACAAAATTATACAAAATCCTCTCAAAAGGTTTACATTCGAGCTCAAACATAGTATAAT
>JAEZKL010000113.1 GCA_023415475.1 Bacillota bacterium
CCTATAAGAAGGAATGTATTGATCTTGGTAAGAAGTACTTCTCCGTAGCAAGCGGTGGTGGTACCGGTAGAACACTTCATCCTGATAACATGGCAGCAGGTCCTGCTTCCTACGGTATGACAGATACTATGGGTAGAATGCATTCTGACGCTCAGTTCGCAGGTTCCTCCTCCGTACCGGCTCACGTAGAAATGATGGGTCTCATCGGTGCAGGTAACAACCCGATGGTAGGTATGACAGTGGCTGTAGCGGTAGCGATTCAAGAAGCAGCAGATGCTGGAAAGTTCTAATATACATTATAAGATATAAAACGCTTTGTTTTGAGGATTTCGTAGGTCGTGTTACGGCTTACGAAGTCCTCTTTTTATCTGTAATAAAAACTTAGTGACCCCTATTTCCTAACCTTCGCCGGATAAAGACATGGCATGCTCTCGGGAAATGTTCCGGTAAGAAGTCGGAGATATTCCTTTTTTTGCTGTAAATTGCTTTATAAAATAAGTGTCATATTCAAACCCGGTTGCATGAGCAATTTCATTCAGACTCATATCTGTGTGTATCAGAAGATCCCCGGCGACTTGTAATCGATATCTCATTAAATAGCCCATTGCAGTATAACCATACTTATCCTTAAATATATTGTTTAACGATACTCGGTTCAAGCATGCATAATGAGTTAAATCATTTACTGATATTTTATTGAAATAGTTAGTAACTATATATTCTATAGCCAAATCGACTGCTGACTGTTCAGACTGATGGTTCAAATTCTCAAGCATTCCAAGTATTTGTATGAGATATTTTTTGATTCTGCATATCCAAAGTGCATCACTTTGAGCTGCCACCTCTGTTCCAAGGACAAAAAACCATTCAAATAATTGCAGATATACTTTATGGGGGACAGTTATCACTCCTGTAGGCAAATAGTCTCTGTTAAAAAGCGACAGACCTGTTTGTATTCTTAATTTTGTTGAAAGGCTATCTGGCTTCTCAGATATTCGCGTACTATTTAAGAAGTTCATGTGAAAGCAAAAGGATTGTGCTGCGATATTATTTTTTCTTGTAATAGTTATCGTATCTTCTCTAGATATGCATAAAATACTTGGCGCTGTTATTTGTGCGGGATGTCCGTTCATCAGACCTGCAATACTTCCGTTTGTAAGGAAAACTACTGTTAAGCGTTCCTCATATGGAAGCTTACTAAAGTCTTCTTTGGCAAAAAAATCAATATCCACTGTTCGATTTTTGTATCGATCATATTGAGGCATTGTTTTCCCCTCTCTACAGATAGTATAGTTAATAACTTCATTTATCTCATTGTTTAAATTGATGTTTCTGTTACTCTTTTAATATAGCTTAGTTATTGGATTTAAGCAATATCATTGTCAAATCTATAAAGGGAAGGGAGAATAAATATGACTGCCAAACAGTTTCAAATTCAAGTGTCCAGCGAGATATTAACTGATTTAAACGAACGGCTTGAGCATATCCGTTGGCCGCATTGCCCCCATAAGTACAGCTGGGAGAGAGGCACTGAAATCGAGTACTTACAACATCTTATTTCTTATTGGAAAAACCATTTTGATTGGTCTGCAAAGGAAGCTGAATTAAATCGATTTTCTCATTTTACCTGTAATATTGATGGAGTTTCTCTACACTATATGTACGAGCGCGGGTACGGTTCTGATTCGTTGCCTATTATCCTTACCCATGGATGGCCTGACAGCTTTGTACGATATCTGAAACTAATCCCTCTTCTGACTGACCCTACTAAGTATGGAGGTGACCCTGAAGACACTTTTGATGTTATTATACCGTCACTGCCTGGATTTGGCTTTTCTGGCCTTCCCAAACACGGTGGCATTAACAATCTTCATGTTGCACAATTATGGGCTAAGTTAATGACGCAGGAGCTTGGTTATTGTAAATTCGTTGCTGCCGGAGGCGATATCGGTTCCGGCGTCACAAGGTATCTAGCGGTAAAGTATCCTGAACTATTACATGGAATACACCTGACCGATATCGGTATCATCAAAAATATTCTAAGCACCCTAGATGATAAGGCACTTTCCGACGAAGAGCTTCATTATAAAGCGAACGTTCAAAAATGGATATCTCATGAAGGAGCTTATATGTCACTCCAATCAACTAAGCCTCAGACTCTTGCGTACGGGCTTTCTGACTCACCGGTGGGTCTGGCTGCTTGGATAATTGAAAAATTCCAGTCTTGGAGTGATTGTAGCGGGGTTCTTGGGCAACGTTTCCACGAAGATGAATTACTCACTAATATCATGATTTATTGGGTTACCAATACGATTAATTCATCTTTTTCTATGTATTATGAGAATTCACATACCTTGCCTGCAATAGAACGTATAACAGTCCCAACAGGAATTGCTCTATTTCCGTCGGATATTTTATTACCCCCATATGAATGGGCCAAGCAAAATCTGAATATAACCCGTTGGACTACCATGCAGCGCGGAGGACATTTTGCAGCGATGGAAGAGCCTGAACTACTTGCGGAGGAAATTCGAGCTTTCTGTAAACCTTTCCGAAAGAACAGGCATTCATAACAATAGATAACCAAAAGGTTTTATCCAAACAACCAATTGATACCTCTAAATATTGTATTTGTTATAAAGTCAATATTGGTTCAAAAGCACGAAGTGGTCTTGATTTATAACAAGCTGATTTTGACATCTTTGAGATATGCCCCTATATCCAGTACTTTAGATAATTGACAAATTAGTTTGAAAAAGGTGGAAAAATCATTCAATCTGCTGTATCATTAGATATGTAATGGCTTTTGAGTACATTTAAGTATTTTTCTACTAAGTAGGTTATAAAACTCTATTAATATTGCAACTGATATCTGAATATCAAATTGCAGGCATTTTTGGCTTTGCCCAATCAATTGGTACGATAAGCGCATATGAGTTATTAGTAAAGAATGAACGGTATTGTAATCGTTTATCGCTTAAGTTAAAAAATAAAAAGCAAAATTGTGAATTATAATTCTTTTGCTTTTTGTTATAAAGGAGGAAATTATATGATAAAGGTAGTAGCAAAAAATAAGATCAATGTAGAAAAGCTTGAGACCGTATTAAGTCTGTATGAGGAATTGGTTAATGCAACAAGAATGGAAGAAGGCTGTATTAAATATGAGCTTTATCAAGATGTTGAGGATCCTTCGGTATTAACAATGATTGAAGAGTGGGAGGATAAGGCTTCCTTAGATCAGCATATGAAGACAGAACATTTTATGAGAATCGTACCGATGGTTGGAAAGTTTGTTGAGGAGAGCTCCTTGAATATATATCACAAGGTATACTAATAATATCTACTTTTAAGTTTTACAGGAAATCTAAAATTCAATCTTGATAGTAAAGGATAGGCAAGAACAAGCTGCGATAGAGAGAGCATGCTGTCTTTGCCTTCTTTTTATTCCTGCCTGCAACCGTCCCCAGAACGTTACAGAGAAAATAAATCACTGATCAGATATTGACAAGATCTTAACAGTTTATTACAATGGTCGTTATAGCTTTTGGAACAATACTAGAGAAAAGAGATGATTCATGTGAAGCTTAAAATGATTGACACCTATAGGGGGTTACCTAAGAACATGTATATCATGTTCGGAGCGACTGTTATCAACCGGTTTGGTGACTTTGTCATGCCTTTCTTAACGATGTACCTTACAATTAAGATTGGTCTGTCAATTGAAGTAACCGGGATTATTGTAACCATAAGTTCTCTGATCGGTATTCCTTCGTCCCTGATCGGTGGGAAGCTGGCAGATGAGATCGGCCGCAAACGGACCTACCTGATTGCTCAGGCAGGAGCGGCCTTGGCATTATTGCCTTGTGCGTTTTTGACGAATCCGACACTTATTGTTGCGTTTCTTATGATATCAACCTTCTTTCATGGAGCAGTCAGACCGCCTATGACAGCAATCATTACGGATATTCTTTCACCGGAGCAGAGGCAATCGGGCTTCTCCCTGCAATATCTGGGAATTAATATCGGAGTAGCTTTAGGACCTATTGTCGCAGGGTTCCTGTTCAAGAATTTTCTCCCGTTGTTATTTATCGGCGATGCGATTACCTCCTTCATTGCCATGTTTCTAATATGGAGGAATATAAAGGAAGTTAAGTCGGATGAATTGAAGAAAACTGTATATACGGAGCAGGAAAAAGAGGAGAAGGGCAATGTAATCACCGCTTTACTAAAGCGTCCACAGATTACCTTCTTTCTTCTGGCCTATACTGTTTATAGCTTCATCTATACACAGCATCGATTTTCCTTGCCTTTGACTGCAGATGCGATTTTTGGTGATAGTGGTGCCAGTAAATTCGGTATTCTGATGAGTATCAATGCCTTCACGGTATTATTCTGTACAGTTGGGGTGACCTCATTAACGAAGAGGTTTCGACCATTGATTAATATTACAATTGCAGGTATATTCTATGCGGTGGGTTTTGGTATGCTAGGCTTTGTCGAAAGCTATCCTTTGTTTATTTTATCAACTATCATTTGGACTATCGGTGAGATACTGGTGGTAACGAACTTCGGTGTTTATATGGCTGATAACAGTCCGAGTAATTTCCGTGCCAGATTTAATGCGATCGGGTCCTTAAGCTGGTCCGTTGGAGCTGCCCTTGGAACTTCAATAGCAGGTAAGTTCATTGAGGAGATTGGATTGAATTATATCTGGCCTCTCACATTTGTTTTATCCTTGGTCGGTATTGCAGGGATGTATTGTATATACATCAGAGGTCTTAGAAAAAAAGCTCAGTTAATCAATGAAGAAGATTTAGAAAAGGATATTGCTTAGATTTATCAGCGTAATTAAACAAGATGAATTGATAAATCAATTTCTTGTCATAAATAATAAGATGTATGGAAGGATTAAGGATTTCCTCTCATACATCTTTTTTTTCGTACTCTACTGTATTAAGCAGACCTGCACCTGAAGACATGGCTCATGATTACTGAAGAAGCAATTAAGATGTGAAGACTAGCTTTCCTCCTTCTCCGCTTCTTTAACAATATCATCAAGTACATTGATGAGGTCATGAATAGTATAGAGCTTTACATCCCGGTCCAGTATTGTGTTCTTTAAATCCACGGACAGGGTCTCGAATTTTTCTCGTATAGCCGGAGCTACATATGACATATTATCACCTGAATTCTTATTTATTTTGTGAAGGGAAGAGAGTATTATACGAAATAAGCAATACAATCTTCCCTTTTAGCATGTCCATCGATAATGAATCTATGTATTAGCACACCAATAAAAACGAATACCAATTTACTGATGAAAGAATTGTAATAATATGGATTTATATAATGTTTATAAATTGTTAAGAAATAATATATTGATTATATGTTCTATATGATGTATAACATATATTGCAAATAGAAAATATTGAATGGATAAACAATTCAATACAGGAGTATAGAAACAGCCTATGTTCCTAATACTAAAATCAAATTATTATAAAAAGAAGGAGTGGTTATTATGTTAAGACCAGCATTATTTGAAACAACAGGCCCTTTATTTTTTGACAGAGTATTTCATGACTTCTTTGGAAATGGCCTCAACCAATTTGATAACTTCAACACCGACGTGATTGATAAAGGTGACAGTTATCTGTTGCAGGCGGAGCTACCCGGCTTCAGCAAAGAAGAAATCAAGCTTGATCTGGACAAAGAAACCCTGAGCATCACTGCAGCCCATAACGAAGAGAAGAAGGAAAACAAGGACAATTATGTAAGGCAGGAGAGACGCTATCAATCTTATTGCAGAAGCTTCCATATACCTGGAATTAAGAAGGAAAGCATCACTGCTAGCTATCAAAATGGTGTCTTAGAGGTTAGCTTACCGAAGGACAATGTGGTAATCGATGAACCAAAACGAATCGATATCAAATAACGATATAGCGGTCCCATAATTGGGATGTGGATAGACCCAGATAAATTGAGAAGGGGCTGTCACATAATGAATATTACTAACAATGGAATCATATCCAGCTTACTTTGTTAATAATAAGAATTATGCGGCAGCCCCTAATGTTATCAGTCACTTATTACAGTGATGTCTTTGCTGTTAGGCGAAGGGATTCTCTGTTTTATAGAGCATACCCTTTGGCTGATTGAAGCCGATATCGGTTACTCCAAGATAACGGAAAATATTATAAAGAGATTTGCCATAATGTCCGAAGGCTACTGCGCCGTGATGAGGATAATTTTTCTCAATCAAAACATGGCGATAGAAGCGCCCCATCTCAGAGATGGCGAATACACCGATGGAACCAAAGGAACGGGTAGCCACAGGGAGAACCTCACCCTCTGCAACATATGCTCTGAGCTTTGCGTCAGCAGAGCTTTGCAGACGGAAGAAGGTGATCTGTCCGGGAATGATATCACCCTCTAAGGTTCCGCGGGTAATATTGGGCTCTTGATTCGGCTCTAAGCTGCGTGCCATAATCTTCTGGTTCTTCATAGAGGATTTGCTCAGCTTGCAGATTGCAGTATTACCACAGTGGAAGCCCATGAAGGTATCCTTATGCTCGTAATTGAATTTACCTTTAATCTCAGATTGATACATATCAGCCGGTACGGTATTGTTTATATCGAGGAGAGTAACAGCATCTTCACTGATGCAGGTACCAATATATTCACTCAAGGCGCCGTAGATATCAACCTCACAGGATACAGGGTAGCCCATCGCTGTCAGACGGCTGTTCACATAGCAGGGTACAAAACCGAACTGTGTCTGGAAGGAAGGCCAGCATTTGTTAGCAAAGGCTACAAATTCTCTAGCACCTTTATGCTCCTGCGCCCAATCGAGCAGAGTGATTTCATATTGAGCAAGCTTAGGGAGTATGCCCGGCATCTTATTACCTTCTCCAAGCTCCTGCTCCATACTCTTAATAACCTCCGGAATTCGAGGATCATTCGCATGAGCGTTAAAGGCAGCATATAAATCAAGCTCGGAATTCTCTTCAATTTCCACGCCGACATTATATAGCTGCTGGATCGGAGCGTTGCATGCAAGAAAATCCTGAGGACGGGGGCCAAAGGAGATGATCTTCAGATTATTTAAGCCAACAATTGCTCTGGCAACAGGTACAAACTCGCCAATCATATCGGCAACCTCTTCCGGTGTCCCTACGGGATACTCCGGTATGTAAGCCTTGATGTTACGAAGCTTCAGATTGTAGCTGGCATTGAGCATACCGCAGTAAGCATCCCCTCTGCCATCCAGTAGATCCTCGGCACTTTCTTCGGCTGCAGCCACGAACATAGCAGGACCGTCGAAGAATTTCGCCAGAAGAGTCTCTGCAGTCTCGGGACCGAAATTACCAAGATATACAACGAGAGCGTTACAGCCTGCTTCCCTTACCTCTTCCAATGCTTTCTTCATATGAAGCTCATTCTCAACAGTAGTAGGGCATTCGAAGATAGAACCATATTTCTTCTCATAGGCAGTTACAACTGCCTTTCTTCTGCTTGCAGATAACTCCATTGGAAAGCAATCTCTGCTGACAGCGACGATACCGAGTTTTATTTTCGGAATATTCATGTTTTATTACCTCCTTAATTATAATCACATTATCAAACTTCTATTATAGCATCCCTTGTTGCGGCTGTTTTTTGCCGCAAATGCTTCATCAATACCTGATAATATAATAATGAAATCATTATTACATTATCTAAGAATTCAACTAGATGAATTCTTACTATCTTTTCTTATTATATTGGTTTCTATTAATACAGTCAATAAATTATATGCAGAAACATTATTTTCTGGTGTAATAGAAAAAATTTATTGTGTTTTAGTGAAACAATTTCATAGATTGTGTATTGATTGAAGATAATATAAGTATTGAATAAGATGTCGATATGTGATAGGATTATTTTAACAGTTGTGTCATATAGATATAGCTACACTTACATTAAGCAAAGGGGAATAGTCATGGGAGATTATAACAATCCAAACGAAAGTAATAACCAACCGAACAATACGAATCCGAATCAGCAGCAAGGACAACCGGATTATCAGCAGCCTCAGCAAAACCAACCGGATTATCAGCAGTATAATTCAACACAGAATGGATATCAGCAATACAACCAGAACCCGTATCAAAATAATCAATATCAATACGGTCAGTATCAGCAATATCAGACACCGGAACAGCCTCAGAGTAATGGTATGGCAGTAGGTTCATTGATTTGCGGTATCCTTGGTATCCTTCTCAGCTGCTGCCTGTGGTACATCGCTATTCCGCTTTCAATTGTAGGCCTGATATTAGGTATTCTTGTTGTAAAGAAGAAAAAAGGTGGCAAGAGCCTGGCAATCGTAGGAATCGTCCTTAGTTCAATTTCCATCGTATTAGGTATCTTTGCAGCGATTTTGGTTATTGCGGTATTTACTAGTCCGGAGTATTCCACATTGTATCAAGAAATACTTCAGGAATTTGAGACAACCTATTAATGTGAAAAACATACCTGACACAAATTAACACAAAGAGCTGTATGTCATAAAGGGTAAAAGGCTGTACACTGCGTACAGCCTTTTTGAATCATTACAATATAAATTACGAAATATGTTTTTGAATATTGTATTCTATATAGAGTGATCTGGTCATGGCGCCAGAACAGGAGATAGATTGCGGGTAATATAATAAATCACAAGGAGTGTGATCAAGACCAGATAGAACCATAGCTTTCTAGGAAGCAGCCTGATTGGCTTCCCAAAGCTGGTCGCTGCAAATTCTGTATAGGCAAGGATAGCAAGCAGAAGGATCAGAACAGGGGTAATATTATACCGTAGTGATTCCATAAGGTCACCTCGCAGTAAAGAGGATACACTTCGGGTATTACCGCAGGCCGGACAATACAAATGCAGCTTGCTATATAAAAAGCAGGCAGGAACATAGGGGGTCAAGGCTAGTATTCTTTCTTTCAGGAGCAGGAGCAGGATTCCTGCGAGTGGAAGAGCAATGGCTATTATTTTATTTTGCTTTTGTTTCGTCATGATTGCTCCGTTCTTCTTGATATAAATGGTTTGGTGTTTATTATATCATAGAAGTGGCTATGTGAGAAGCAGACGGAGTTAAAAAGCTCCAAAGATGAGGGCTAAAAGTTCTTAAAAAGCTTGTGATAAGAAAAGGAATCATATATAATAAGAAAAAATTAGGCTTTAATACAATAAAGTATAAAACTGCAGGAGGAAAGCAGATCAGGAAGGATAAGAATAGCTCATGGATTTAAGAGAGTATTTGAAGAAACACCGGGTATTTCCGGATGGTTCGATGGGGACCTATTATTGCAGTATTGTAAACCAGCCAAATGCGATATCGGAGCGGGCAAACCTAACTACCCCAGATGTCATAAAAGAGATTCATATAGATTATATCAAGGCAGGAGCTCAAATACTTAGAACCAATACCTTCGCGGCTAACAGGGAGGTGCTTCAATGCACTGTCGAAGAGCAGATTCGAGTGGTCAAAGCAGCCTGTTCCATTGCCCATAAGGCGGTGGACTCTGTTCCTGCGAAGAATTTAGAAGAGAAGCCTATCTGGATTTTAGGGGATATCGGTCCGATTCCCGAGGATGCCGAATCGAAGGAGGAGGATGTTCTTGAGGAGTATAAGCTTTTATGTGACCTCTTTATTGAAAAGGGGATGGATGGTATTCATTTTGAAACCTTTCCGAATACGTATTATATCGAAAAACTACTCCCCTATATCAAGAATAAGAAGGCATCCATGTTCATCCTTGCATCTTTTTCTGTCAATAAGAATGGTTATAGTACTTCAGGTATCCATGCAGCCCGTCTACTGGCTAAAATCAGTCAGCTTTCAGGTATCGATGCCTGTGGTCTAAACTGCGGAGTAGGCTCAGGGCATATGCAGCAGCTGCTTTCTAAATTGGAGCTTCCCGAGAATACGTATCTCTATGCGGCACCGAATGCAGGATACCCCGAACAGCTTCAAAACCGTATGGTATTCATGGATAATGCCAGATACTTCGCGAATAATATGAAGCGGATTGCAGAGTTAGGAATTACAATAACCGGAGGCTGTTGTGGTACAACACCGGAATATATAGCGATGATGGTAGCTTTGATTGGCGACAATCAGTATTCACTGACAATAAGAGAAGGAGCGAAAGTATCTGATAGTAAACCTGTGGTGAAGAAAAATGAGTTTCTTCAACTTCTTTGCAGCGACAAGAAGGTGATCGCCGTTGAGCTGGATCCGCCCTACGATGCAGATATCGACCGGGTTATGGAATGTGCTCACATTTTAAAGGACAGCGGAGCTGATATTATTACCTTTGCAGATTCCCCGATGGGAAGAAGCAGGGTCGATTCCGTACTGATGGGTATCAAGATTGCGGAGGAGACGGGGCTAAGAGTAATGCCCCACATCTGCTGTCGAGACCGGAATATGATTTCCATGCGTTCTACCCTGCTCGGTGCCTATATCCATGGCATTCGTAACCTGCTTCTGGTTACCGGGGATCCGGTACCGGGTGAAAGCAGGGTATCCACCACCGGTGTCTTCGACCATAATTCCATCCAATTGATGGAATATGTAAAGGAAATGAATGTGGAGCATTTTGCGAAGGAGCCAATTTGCTTCGGCGGGGCACTGAATCATAACCGAGGTACTCCCCAGAAGGTGGTAGAACGGATGAAGCGCAAGATAGAAGCAGGAGCGGAATTCTTTCTTACCCAGCCGATTTATTCGAAGGAGGAGGCAGACAAGATAAAGTTATTAAAGGAACAGGTGGATACTAAGATTTTATGCGGTATTATGCCTTTGGTAAGCTATAAAAATGCCCGTTTCATAAAGAATGAAATGCCACAGATTCATGTACCGGAGGAGATCATGAACCGTTATCGCCCGGATATGACCAGAGAAGAAGCGGAGGAGGTCGGAGCTGAAATCGCCGGAGAGATGATCAGGCTACTGGAGCCTGTTGCAGATGGATATTATCTTATGCTACCATTTAACAGAGTCAGTCTGATGGAGAAGATATTTAATAAGTAAACAGATGGAATAAACGTACTAAGAAGTAATTAGCACAAACTTATTCAAAGGTAGGCATGTCGGGTTAATGTGTATAGATCAAGGAAAGGTAAGGGTGGATATATGACAAGACAGGAATTTATCGATTTAACAAGCTCTAGGATTACAATTGTGGATGGTGCTACAGGAAGCAATCTGCAAAAGCGCGGAATGCCGACGGGAGTGTGTCCGGAGGTTTGGATGCTTGAGAAACCACAGATTCTGATCGACCTTCAGAGAGAATTTCTTGAGGCCGGTTCCGATATCCTGTTTGCACCTACCTTTACCGCGAATCGCATCAAGTTATCCGAATACGGAATCGAAGGACGTATGGAAGAGATTAATCGTGGCCTCGTCGAGCTGTCACAAAAGGCTGTGGAGGAATATCGGAGGAACACCGGCAGTACCAGAAAGGTTTATATTGCAGCCGATATCACCATGACCGGCGAACAGCTTTATCCGGTGGGAACGATGCCCTTTGAAGAACTGGTGGAGGTATATAAGGAACAGCTTAAATATATCATACCCATGGGTGTTGACCTTGTAGTGGTGGAAACGATGATGAGCCTGCAGGAGTGCAGGGCTGCCCTGCTTGCAGTGAAGGAATTATGTGATTTACCGGTCATTATTTCCCTGACCTATAATGAGAACCATCGAACCCTATATGGCACTGATCCCAAGACCGCAGTCATTGTTCTTCAAAGCATGGGTGCGGATGCCATAGGAATCAATTGCTCCACCGGACCGGACAAGATGCTTGAGATGATCCGTGAGATGAAGGAATATGCTTATGTACCGATCATGGCTAAACCAAATGCCGGGATTCCTAAGCTGGTGGACGGAGTGACCCATTTTCCGATGGACGCCGTGGAATTCGCTGACCATATGGAGCGATTAATTGACGCCGGTGCGGATATCGTCGGTGGATGTTGTGGAACAACACCCGAGCATATGAAGCTTCTTGTGGATAGAACCACCGGTAAACACCCGGGGGAGATGAGAAGAGAGCATGTCAGAGCCCTGACAACAGAGCAGAATACAGTGGAGATCCCTCTGGAGGGGCCTTTCATGATAGTGGGAGAGAGAATCAATCCGACAGGTAAGAAGGCATTACAGGCAGAGCTTCGCGAAGGCAAGCTTGATATCGTGGCACAGATGGCAACGGAGCAGGCAGAGCTTGGAGCAGCGGTTCTGGATGTAAATGTCGGAATGAACGGGATTGATGAGCAGGAGGTTATGCTTTCAGTGATGCAGGAGGCTCTTGGTGCCTCAAAGCTGCCGCTCTGTATCGATTCCAGCCATGTGTCGGTAATCGAAGCAGCACTGAGGCTTTATCCCGGACGTGCGTTAATCAATTCGATCTCCTTAGAGAAAGAAAAGTATGAAAAGCTGATACCGATTGCTAAAAAATACGGTGCAATGTTTATCCTCCTGCCTTTGTCCGATCAGGGATTACCTAAGGATATTGGGGAAAAGAAGCAGATTATACAGACAATTATAAATAGAGCCTTTGAGCTCGGGTTGACGAAGGAGGATATTATCGTCGATGGTCTGGTTACAACCGTCGGTGCGAATCAAAATGCAGCCCTGGAAACCCTGGAGACGATTCGCTATTGTAAGGAGGAGCTGGGGATCGCTACGATTGTCGGCTTATCGAATATCTCCTTCGGACTTCCGGAGCGCCAGTTTATTAACAGTACATTTTTAGCCTTTGCGATACAGGCAGGACTTACGATGGCAATCGCGAATCCCTCTCAGGATTTGTTGGTGAATACCGCATTGGCTGCAGATTTACTACGAGCCGTAGAGGATGCGCCGCAAAGGTATATTGACCGTGCGGCGAGTCGTCCGACCACAATAACGGCCGGTCCGCAAGCCTTAGAAGCCACCGAACAAACAAAGACAGATAAGAATGCTTCGCTTTCGAAGCAGGAAGGCAGCGTGTCAGGCCAGGCACCGGATAACAGACAGGCAATCTATACGGCAGTTGTAAAGGGGAATAAGAAGAATATAATTGCACTAGTTGAGCAAGAGTTAACTGTTTTGACTCCCGAGAAGCTGATAGAAGAGATGCTGATCCCTGCAATTAATGAAGTAGGTAACCTCTACGACAAGCAAATTTACTTCCTCCCGCAATTAATTGCAGGTGCGGAAACGATGAAGCTAGCAATCGATTATCTGGAGCCAAGACTAAAGAAGGATGAGAAGGATGCCGCTAAGGGAACCATCGTAATCGCAACCGTTGCCGGCGATATCCATGACATCGGTAAGAATCTGGTCACTCTGATGCTTAAGAACTATGGATTCCGAGTGATTGACCTTGGTAAAGATATTTCAACACAGGTAATCGTTCAGACAGCAAAGGAGGAGAAGGCTGATATTATCGCTCTGTCAGCTCTGATGACTACCACTATGGTCGAGATGAAACGGGTGGTTCAGGAAGTCAAGTCACAGGGCCTTGCGGTAAAGGTAATTATCGGAGGAGCAGTTATTACTGACAATTATGCTGAGGAGATAGGAGCCGACGGCTATGCTGAAGATGCTCAGTCCGCCGTTGCCCTGGTAAAGAAGCTTTTGAATCAAAATTAATAAACCAATATATACTCCAATAAACAAATAAGTAATTATTTACGTAATTAAGGATAGTTTACAAATATTCAGTTTTCTTTTACAAAGATGGCTTCTCGTCTTACTATTAAGTTTAAGCAAATATTCGACTCTGAATGTCAATAATTATTTATCGAAAAACGATAAATAATTATTGACATTCATTTTTTGCTGTGCTATATTAGCCTCAAGATGAAAGAGAAAAATGTATAGTGAACGCGTAGGAGGTTATAACCATCATGAGTAAGAGTCCATTAGTCAGGATAACGAAATTAATACTGGATTTTATGTTTTATACCGGGATTGTTATCTGTACCACAGTACCATTACTATTTAAGCAGGCGGGGAAATACTTCAAGATCTTTAGGGAATATTATCTTCCTTTTTGCATTATTTTTATCATTGCGGGAGTATTTGCCCTTGTCATTGTATGGGAGCTTCGCGCCATATTTAAAACTGTAATCAAGGAGGATCCCTTTGTAAGAGAGAACGTCATATCGCTGAAGCGAATGGGAGTAAGCTCTTTCTGCATTGCATTTGTGATGCTTACCAGACTTTTATTTGTGATCACGCCGGCGGCTCTCGTGCTGGTGGCGGTGTTTGCAATTGCCGGATTATTTTCCCTTGTCCTATCCCAGGTTTTTGACCAGGCAGTAACCTATAAACTAGAAAACGATCTTACCATTTAGGAGGTGCCACACATGATAATTGTTAATCTGGACGTAGTTATGGCACAGAGGAAGATAGGTTTGACTGAGCTGGCTGAGCAAGTGGATATAACAATGGCGAATCTTTCGATTCTTAAGAATAATAAAGCGAAGGCAATTCGATTTAGCACACTGGAGGCAATCTGTAAAGCATTAAACTGTCAACCCGGCGATATTCTGCAATATGTTAACGAGGAGGATTAAGGCTTATGCCAAAGCTTGTTCTGATTTTGCTGATGTCTATGGCAGTATCCTTGTTCACAGCTTTTTCAATATCTTTGGCAGATAGTGTAAGTTAATTTGATTATTGTATGTGAGAATAAATGAAGGTACGTAGATATTCTATTATCAGAAATTGAAAGGAGCATGAATTAATAATGGAAAAACAAAATATCGTTTCTACTGAAGAAGAGCAGAACATTGTGCTTCAGGAGAAAATCCAATCCGCAGCCGTGAGTGTCCAAAGAAGTCAGGAATCACCCCTGCTTATGAAAGTGCGTCAAAAATTTGAGATAACAGGCCTTGTCAGTCTATTGTTTGGAGGTTTCTTTACCTTAAGCTTCTATAAAGCAGGCGCAGGGGTTAATGTATTGTTCTTTACTACCGTGATGATTAGCTTATTGATGTTTGTTATGAAGAAGTTCGGGCTTCCTATGAAGAAAGGTACATACCTTTATTATTTAGGCTCTATGCTTGCCGGTCTCTCTTCGGCAAGCACCTCCAGTGATAAGCTTCAATTAATCAATCTTGTTTTAAGCATCTGTCTTCTTAACCTATCCCTGCTTCATCAATTGCATCAGGCAAGAGAATGGGATGTACAGAAGTATCTTGGAAGAATGTTCGGTATGCTGTTTCGTGGTATTGCTTCCATCGGAATGCCCTTCATCGATGGGATCAATTACCTAAAACGAACGAAGCTGTTTCGTTACGATAAGACACGTAATATTTTTGTCGGAATCCTGATATCGGTACCGCTACTTTGGATTATTGTATTATTGCTCTCTCAAGCGGACATGATCTTCGGTGACATGACAAAGGAATTGATGGAGCATATTTTTTCGGCAGAAATTATTGCTATTATGTTAATGGCCCTATTCGGCTTCTTTTCCTGCTATTGCATTTTGTGCGGTGCTGCTGCTCAGACAGGAGGTATAGAGAAGACAAGAAGGAAAGGTGATGCCTCTATCGCAGTAACAGTCATACTGTTAATCACCGTATTATATCTTGTTTTTTGCGGTATTCAGCTGATGTATCTGTTCAGCAACGGGCTTTTTGCGCTACCGGAAGGTTATACCTTTGCAGAGTATGCGCGACGAGGTTTTTTTGAGCTGCTGGCGGTAGCGGTGATTAATGTGGTGCTAATGTTAATCGCAACTGCTTATTTTGAGGAGAGTACATTCCTTCGACGCCTCCTGACACTGATGTCTATCTGTACCTATATCATGATAGGCTCAGCAGCTTACCGTATGCTGCTGTACATCGGAGCATATCATCTTACATTTTTGAGAATGTTTGTGTTATTGGCGTTGGTAATTATCTCCTTTGTTTTGGCCGGAGTGATCATAGCTGTCTATCGAAAGAGCTTTCCTCTGTTTCGTTATTGTGCTGCGATCATTACTGTTTGTTACCTAGCCTTTGCATTTTCGAAACCGGATTATTATATCGCTTCCTATCTCGAAGAGCATAAAGCAGTTCTTACATCAGAGGATGCGGCATTTCTGACTCAGGAATTATCATTGGATGCGGCTCCTATCGTACTACCGTTATTATCTGAAGAAAGCAGATGGACAAAAGCAGCCAAGCAGGGAACGGAGGTTCTTGGCTCCTATGAAGAGGGTTGGAGGATAGAGCTGGAGTCGGTGGACTATTATATTACCGACTATTACAACACCATCAGAAGGGTGAATCAGAATAGAGATATACGAGACTATAATTTTTCGGTAGGCAGAGCAGTGCACTTAGCCGGATTGGATTGATAAAATATTGGCACAATCTAATTCAAAGGGTAAGCATGATAAGTTAGTGCTAGATAATTTGCCGGATATTTCCTGATAAAATTTGAAGACTTTAAGCCCTATTGTAAGTTGTTATTATAGTAGGTGCATATTCCTATGTAAACAAATACATTTACCGGGGCGCAATCTAATACAAGGAGTAGTCATGCTATGTGAAGAAAAAGCATCTTCGCAAATCGAATTATCATCCTCGGTACCGTCATACGTAAAGGAGTTATCATATGAATTTGAAGGTTAGGTTATATATACTGGGTTTTTACGATTTACTACTGGCAATCGGAGCTGTCTATCTGGGGAGAGAGCTGATTAGTGGGGAACACGGAGTCTTTATGGGATATTCTCATAAATGGTTTTCAAGACTATCCATTGAGGATGGAATCTTGTTAGGAGTCACTACTATTCTGATCTTTGGAGTCGGTAATATGATAGCATCCATGTTCTGTTTCCTTAAGAGTAATCACTTGTCCTGGAGTATATCTGCGTCAATTGGAAGTATACTATATGTGTTTCTAGTAATCCAGGTGCTTCGAACAGGGGATTGGCAGCTGTCAACGGCCGTTTTCTTTGCTTTAAGCATTCTCCAGCTTTTCTTCAGCAGATTAGTATATCTTGGACATAAGAAGAAGGCAAACCGTTATTCCGGAGTCAGAAGCTATATCTAAACCCCTAATATATCTAAAAAAATCTTAAGTAATTCTTATCTTTGCATTTTAGGAGTTTAATTTTCCTGAATATATGGTATAATCTGCTTGTTGAAGGCTTAATGATCTTTAAAGAGGAAGGGCATGAGAATGGAACTTAAGACAACGACTGAAAAGATAGATAATATTAATATAGAATACACGGTAGACGTAATCATTCCTACTTATCACTCGGATGATAAGCTTGATCGCATTTTGACGATGCTGTATCGTCAGACGGTAAGACCGAACCGGGTTATCCTTCTTCATACAATTGAGAAGGAAGGGCAGGAGCAGAAGCTTCCTTTCATCGAAGGCTCTAATATTACGGTGATACCGGTGGATAAGAAGGACTTTGACCATGGTGGGACTAGAAAATTCGGGGCTTCCTTATCCAATGCGGATATTTTGATGTTTATGACTCAGGATGCTGTTCCCGTGGATGAGTATTTGATTGAGAGATTACTGGAACCATATTCGGATCCCTGGGTATCTGCTACCTATGCAAGGCAGTTGGCGGATGAGAGTGTAGGCCTGGTGGAACGCTATACGAGACATTTTAATTACCCGAAGAAAAGCAGGGTGAAATCATTGGAGGATATGGAGGAGCTTGGCATCAAAACCTTCTTTTGCTCTAATGTATGTGCAACCTATCGAAATTCGGTATATACTAAGCTGGGCGGCTTTGTCGGTAAGACAATCTTTAATGAAGATATGATTATGGCTGCTTCGATGATCCGTGCGGATTACCGGATAGCCTACGTGGCAGAAGCTAAGGTACTGCATTGCCACAGATATTCTTATCTCCAGCAATTCACCCGTAATTTTGACCTTGGGGTTTCTCATAAGCAGTATGAGGAGGTGTTTAAGGGAGTGAAGTCTGAGTCGGAAGGGATTCGATTGGTTAAGAACACCTTAAACTATCTGATCGAGAAGAAGCAGTATTTACTGATTCCGGATCTGATTCTTAATAGCGGCTTTAAATTTCTGGGTTATCAATTTGGCATTCGTTACAGGCTTTGGCCGGAGGAAATGGTTAGGCGTTTTAGTATGAATAAAAGTTATTGGATAAATGAATAGTATTCATAGCATGCTGGTAAGTGAGGAACGATATGAGCACAATAGCGATAATAATGGCTACGTATAACGGTGAAAAATATGTGGGTGAGCAGATAGCTTCTATCCTCGCATCGAATTATCAGGATGTGGAGCTATTTATTTATGACGATGGTTCTAAGGATAATACGGTATCCATTCTTCACAACTATGAAAGTCAATATCCTGATAAGGTTCATGTATATCAGAATGAGTCTAATCTGGGACATCTGATGAACTTCATGCATGCGCTATCCACAACTACTGCGGATTATATTATGTTCAGTGATCAGGATGATGTCTGGAATAGCAATAAAGTAGCGATAACCATAAAACGAATGAAGCACATGGAGGTGCAATTTGGCAGGGAGACACCTCTGGTAGTTTTTACGGATGCAATTGTTGTGGATCAGGACTTAAATACTCTAAATCGCTCCTTCTTTCGCTCCGGACATCTCAATCCATATCGGACGGATCTTGGACATCTGTTGATGGAAAATAAGCTGATTGGTTGTACGGTTATGGTGAATGCCGCGCTTCGCAGAGTGCTTTTAAGCAGACCGTTACCGAGGAAGGCAAGATTTCATGATTGGTGGATCGCATTAATTGCTGCTTCTTACGGTAAAATCGGTTTTATAAAAGAAGGAACTCTGTTGTACCGGCAGCACGGAGGAAATGTAGTTGGGGATGTAGGCTTTGCTGCTTATGTGAAGAACAGGATCTTAGGTCTGCAACAACAAAGAGAAGCCTTGGAAGCACTCTATCTACAAGCGGGAGAGTTCCTGGAGCTGTACGGAGATACTCTTTCTGAGAAGAACAGAGAGATAATCAGTATTTTTGCAACATTGCCGGAGAAGAATTTTCTCGAACGGCGAGTTACGATTCTGCACTATGGTTTTTTGAAAACAGGATTTTTGCGTAATATTGGATTGTTAATCATTATATAATAGACTAGGAGCTTATGAAAGTGCCGTATATACACGGTGTTGGTATATGTTCCTAGTCATTTTTTATGAATTATTATGCAGGCACTTTAACGATTTAAACCAATAAAAATTTTCTGCAAAGAGCCAGCCATCCGTACTTGACAAATGGATATGTAGTTGATACAATAACATACAACTTAATAAACTTACTTTTTATACAGCAACAGCAGCCCCATTACAGAGTGTCCTGTGGTGACGGGCTTTTCTTATAAATCAGGGACACAGGAGAGGAGCATGC
>JAEZKL010000114.1 GCA_023415475.1 Bacillota bacterium
ATCCGGCTTCCTTCAGATTCGTAGTCACCCACGACACCCTTGCCATTGGCTATGTCCTTCCTACTACCAGGCGGACTCGGGACTTACACCCGTTGAAACGTGCGCCCGCCGGGCGCACTATTAAAAAGACCTAAGACATTGCTTGCTTCAGATCTCTCTGATACAGCAATTGCCTTAGGTCTTTCTTCGATTCACTATAATTGTATTGCCAGCATAACAATATTGGCAATTACTACGATCGTACTTACGGCTAGGTATTTTATCTGCACTAATTTCTCCTTACGGTTTCCCATCAGAAAGAGTAACAGAATAATTCCTGCAGTAATCAACATATAGGTCGTCTTAGGCATCGTATTTGCCGTTTCTCCCCGAAAGCTAAACTGCGTAGCAATCGTTTCCGGCAGTTTCTGATAGGCATAGGCATCAAATAACAGCGTGATTACCAGATAGATTCCGTTCAGTATCAGATAAATATTTTTTTTAATTTGATTCATACTCTTCCACTTACCCTTCTTGTTTTGTTCAGTATAATCCGAATTCAACTACCATTTACTACCCCATGATTATATTCCTATCAATCACAGAATGCAATCACTCCATAATTTTTCAATCGAACAATCCATTGTTTACATTGAGCAGAATCAATATCAGTTATTTTTAGAAGCGGCTGTTTCATAACATGTATTTTTATCAAAGGTAAGGGCAACATGCATCCCATAATACACTGTTTGACGGACAGATTGCTGATTATATAAGACAAAAGCAAACATTAGTGTTTGATGATGGCTTACAAAACAGTAAACTGTCCGTCAACCTGTGTGTAAGGGATGCTGTTGCCCTTTCCTTTGTTATTGAACATGTTATGAAACAGCCTCTCAGTATTTTCAATGACATATTCATTATAAGACTGTTACTTATCTCAATTATTCTTCGCTTAGTCCATAATCAATCTTTTCAAACCATTTAAACTTCGGATATTTGAAAAGCGCTTTACCACGAATATCCTCGAGAGGGATATATTTATCCGGCCATAGCCTTGCATCTCCTGAAATATTGCGATTATCGCCCATCATCCAGTAGTGCCCCTCCGGAATTTCATATGGACCAAAGGACCCCTCCATGTATTCCCATAGATAATCCTCCTTCAGAGGCTGGCCATTGATATAGACAACTCCCTCCCTGCCTTCCACAGTCTCTCCGGGTAAGCCAATGATTCTCTTGATATAATCATCCCCTTCCGAGTCCAAAGGATTCGCAAACACTACGATATCACCACGTTCCGGTTCACCAAAAAGATATGCCAGACGGAAGACACCTACCTTCTCACCTACAAGAAAGGTTTTCTCCATAGAAGGTGTCGGTGAACTGATCGCATAATATACCCATTTATTAATGGCCATTGCTAATACGACAGCGGCAGCAATCACCAGTACCCAGCTTAATATTTCTTTCATCACTTTTTTATCCATTCTTTTCGTCTCCTCATATGAAATTCACTACTCATAATCCACGGAACCAAACCAATGAAGCTTCGGATATCTCAGAATGGCTTTTCCTTCAATCTTATCCCGAGCCAAGAATTTATTTTCCCAATATCTGGAGTCCTGTGAATTATTACGGTTATCTCCCATCATAAAGTAACTGTCTTCAGGAACTTCATAGGGTCCAAAGTCACTATCCAATGCTTCTGCAACGTAAGGCTCCTCTAAAGGCTCTCCGTTAATATATACAAGACCATCCTTCCCTTCAATCGTCTCTCCGGGTAAGCCGATAATTCGCTTAATATAATCCAGCTCTTCATCATCCGGGTAGGGGAATACTATGATATCTCCTCTTCTGGGATCACTCGATAGATAGGATAGCCTAGAGGTTACAACCCGGTCGCCGATCATTATCGTATTTTCCATGGAACCTGTTGGTACCTCCACATTATATATGATAAACTCTTTGATTAAGTTTGCAGCAACGATTGCAATTACGAAAACCAGAATCCAGCTGATAATTTCCTTAATAACCTTTTTACTCATGGCGAACCCCTTTAGTAATAGAATACAGAACTTATATGCAATTATACCCTTCCTGTTGTATTTTGTAAACGATAGAATAATTATTACGTCAGCATCATTATCTTCTAATATAACGGGATATCCTCGCTTAGAGAAATAACTATTCATGATATTCTAAAATGTTAGCTTCGCAAACATTTTATGAATCATGCATTAATAAATAATCACATGCAACATGAGGTTTAATTCATAATACATGTGATTTTTAGGTTACTTTTATTATGATATCATGGTACAACACTATGACGAAGTCCTAACAAGTCATATCTTGGTTACACCAAACCGTGATCCTACCACCAACCATAGACCGGGAAAGAATCTCATAATCTGCCATACACCCGCACCCCTCAGGCCCAATTCCGGTATTAGTGAGAACTTGGCATTCATGCTTCTTACATCGTCAAACCACACAATATGCTCTACGCCTTCTGCTGTTGTATAATTATAAAAAGGGGCTTGCGCTAATTCATCGAATTGTATGGTTACTCCATATTGAGCAGCTCGTTCAATCGCTTGCTGATTACCTATGGATTCCGCTGATGTCTCTCCCCGAACAAAGGGTAATGGCCAATCATAAGCATAATTCGGAATTCCCATCAGAATCTTATTCGGATCAATAACACTTACTCCATATTCCAGGACTCTACGCACATTGTTCAGAGGCGCTGTTGCCATAGGCGGGCCAAATGTATATGCGCATACTTATCATAGGTAATAATTGAGGCATTATATAATTAGAAAATCACAAACATTTACCTTATAAATTATGATTTATGTATGCGGTGCCGATTGACTATTGGCTCTTGATCCTTACTGTAAAATTTATTAAGATATTCCATAACTCCTAAATGAATTGCCCAAGCAATTCTACTTTGGTATTCATCATTGCATAAAAACTCTGCTTCATCTTTATTTGATAAAAAACCGCATTCAACTATTACAAGAGGACATTCTGAATTTTTCAATAAGTAATAGGTATTATTTGGCTTTGCTAATCTATGATTACCATCTCTCATGGTTTCTTTTAAACAATCTTGAATAATCTCAGCGAGAACACGTCCTTTCTCAGAATTTTCATAATAAAAAACCTGAGATCCTCTCGCAGAACTTTGCGTAAAACTATTTTGATGTATACTGATAGCTACTACTGTATCACTAGAGTTAATAATTTTTATTCTCTTATTCAAATCGTCTTTCTTCATGTCTTGAATTGATCTTGAGTTTGAAGTTAAATCTTTGTCTTCATCACGTGTCATTATTACTTTAATATCATGAAACTCCAAAAGAGTTTTTAATTTAATAGCTATACTTAAATTGATATCTTTTTCTATTGCTTTATTGATTCCTATCTTACCTGGATCAAAACCACCGTGACCTGCATCAATCACTACAATTGTATTGTCGGACTTTTGTTCATGTAAAAGGTTAAAGACACTATATTGCTTATCAATCAAGAAGATATATGCTATTAGAAATAAAATAAATATAGATACTATCATAGAATTTCTCTTCATTTTTGCATACCTAAAAATTTTATTAGTTAATTATATGGATGAAATCCCTGATAAAGTAATAAAGATTTATGGTATCAATGCAAATGTTAAGTAATATGTTTAATCGTTGCTAATCCTTCCTTAATCAATTTATTAATCGGATAGTTGTGAGAGCGACACATTCTTTTTAGTCCAAATAAATCATCTCTACTATTCTCATTAATCAGATTTACGCCATATGTTACAGAAAGAGAAGACTTAAAGCCTAATTCTTTCAGAACATTATCGGTTTCATTACAGTATCTACCATATGGATATGTAAAGGTATTGGGAGCAAAACCTATCAGTGACTCAATTTCATCTTGCAGTTTCATAACATCATCAGACAAAAAGATCTTATATTGTTCGTTGGTCTCGTTAGACTTCTGGCAGCACCCATATCGTCCATTTTTAACTTTGTGTAGGTTATATGAATGGTTCTGAATTTCAGCGTATCCCGATTCCTGCATCTCCTTCACTTGATCCCAGGTCATATGAGAATAATTAATATTGACATCACTAACCCTTGAAAAATCATCAATGCTTTTCCCAATGATTGATAGTACTATTTTCATGTTATATTGCTTAAGTAACGGAAAAACATATCTATATGTACTTAAATAGCCATCATCAAACGTTAATATGATTGGTTTCGGTGGTAGCTCCTTTCCTTCATAGACATAATCTATTAAATCTGTCATCGTTATTGTAGTATAGCCGTTTTTTGATAAGTATTTTAAATCTTCCTCGAATTCAGTTGGGCTGATAACATCCTTGCCTAAATTGGTATTTTTAACTTGATGGTACATAACGATCGGAACACATTGGATATCTTGCTGTAAGGTTGATATAGTATACCTTGCTGTTAAATTCATAGTGATATCAATTGCTAAAAGAAAAAAAATAATTAAAAATATTACATCCTTCTTATTTATTTGATAGCTCTTCATTGTTAAGTCCTTTTCCGTAGATATAATAAAATATTATGTTTCAGCATGCTAGATATACTACTAATTTTATGTGATCATGTATATTAAATAATATATTTTTTCCTATTCTTCCGACCTACAAATTTATCCAACCTTAATAATATTCTCCATGTTCCCCATCAGCCAACGGTTATCTTCCGGCTAACTCCATATATTTTTGCGGTGCTTTATAAGCACCGCTTTGTCTAATTCTTTGTACTTTCCTTAAATACTTCCTTAAACTCGTCCAAATATTTTTTTCTTGTTCTCTTCTTATCCTCTTTTCTCTCAGCCCATTTCAACATATACTGTGTCTGTTCAATATCTTCTTCATAACGTTCATCCTGTGATAACACACTTAATTTACCTCCCCATCTTTTTCAATACTTGATAATTAAGTGACATTATTAGTATTTCACATTGTATATATAATTATTTTTGATATTTTTATTGGCTTTTTGAAGGCTTATTATTCTGTTCGGCAGCTCTTACTGCATTTTTTTGTATCGTAAGCTGTAGCTGCATCCTTGCCGCCACTCGATTTAATATCTCTTCCGATTGCTCTTTTGTTACATTGTTCTTGGATATGT
Organism: Bacillota bacterium; assembly: GCA_023415475.1. Taxonomy (GTDB): domain Bacteria; phylum Bacillota; class Clostridia; order Lachnospirales; family Lachnospiraceae; genus Mobilitalea. Next base: position 5,157 of record JAEZKL010000114.1, read on the forward strand.
AATCATCAACAAAGATAACTGTTGCTTGCCTTATCTGCATTGTCTTTAATACCATAATGTCACCCCATACACTCTCTTCTATATGCTATGACAATATGCTGTACTTGTTTCCATATAGATACCCAATCGCTGATCCTATATTTTCCAATTACTATTTGCATTTTCTTCTGTATGGGTTTATTATATTTCTATAATTTGGAAAGCTCTGGCCAATATCAACCAGAGCTTTCTTATTATGGAGGAACTAGATTGAAAAATCACTGATTTTTCAATCGGCAAATTTGTGCTTGCAGCCCAAAGTTTGCAGGTTTTGAGAAAGGCATGGTTGTTTATATGGCAAAGTATGTGATGTACTTAAGAAAATCCAGAGCCGACATGGAATTAGAGGCTCAAGGTGAAGTTGAGACACTGCTTCGTCATGAGAGACTGCTTCTCGAACTGGCTAAAAAACTAGAAATCTCTATTACCGATATCTACCGGGAGGTTGTATCCGGTGAAACGATTGCCGCACGTCCCGTTATGCAACAGCTATTGTCCGAAGTATCGGAAGGAGCCTGGGATGGAGTCTTTGTCACAGAAATTGAAAGATTAGCAAGGGGAGATACCATTGACCAGGGATTAGTTGCCCAGGCCTTCAAGATATCGAATACCAAGATCATTACCCCTAACAAGACCTTTGATCCTATGAATGAATTTGATGAGGAATTCTTCGAATTTAATTTATTTATGAGCCGCCGCGAATACAAGACGATTAACCGTCGTATTCAGCGTGGCCGTGTTGCATCGGCCAAGGAGGGTAAGTTTCTTGGTTCAACCGCTCCCTACGGTTACGAGAGGGTTAGGATTGCCGGTGGTAAAGGCTATACTCTTGCTATCATCCCTGCACAGGCTGATGTTATCAAAAAGATATATGGATGGTATACTGTCGGTGCTCTTCAGCCAGATAATACTTATCTTAAATTAGGAGCTCAACGAATTGCGCAAAAACTGAATGAGCTTGGTATTAAACCACTGCTTAATGATATGTGGACTAAGTCCTCTATTACTGATATTCTTAAAAACCCGGTGTATGCCGGTAAGATCCGGTGGTCCTATCGCAAGGAGAAGAAAGTAGCAAAAGACAGTAATATCTCGAAGGTTCGGAGAAAATCAGATGAATACATCGAAGTAAAAGGCTTACATGAACCAATAATCAGCGAAAACACCTTCCAAGAAGCTCAAATCGTGATATCTAAAAGAGGGCATTCCCCTGTACCCGGCAGCAACATACTGAAGAACCCCCTTTCGGGACTCATATACTGTTCCAAATGCGGAGCATTAATGACCAGACTTGCACATAATTCCAAGACACCCTATGATACCATCAAATGTCCAAACGTGCTTTGTGATAATATATCTTCCCCCCTCTATCTTGTGGAAGAGATTGTGATCGATGCGCTGCGTGACTGGTTGTCTAATTTTGAAGTAAAGTGGAAATCCGGAAAAATAGATATGCCCTATTCAAAAGAAATAAAAAGCACCGAAGAAACACTGGAGCAGCTGAAATCAAATCGTGACAAGCTAATTTCACAGAAGGATAAGCTATATACTCTTTTGGAGCAAGGAGTCTATTCCGTTGACATTTTCAAGGAACGTAATTTAAAGCTGGAGGCAGAGGGCGAACGCTTGTTATCTCTGATCGTCAAGACAGAAACAGAGCTCTCCGCATTCTATCAGCAATTAAATTACAATGATATCTTTATCCCCAAGGCGGATCATATTCTAACTCACTATTATGATCTGCCTACTGCTGCCGCTAAGAACGATGCTTTACGAGCTATCGTATCCAGCATCAGTTACCTTAAAACGGAGCACAACAAGAAGGGCAACCGTGATAATGCTAATTTTACAATCATCATAAACCCTAAGGTTGTGGATACTAATATTACATATGATTAACATGTGCAAATGTATATCCCCACTCATAGGTCATTAGAAGAACAAGATCTGCTACTGCACCAATGGTTGGATAATCATGGGCTTCATATAGTAATCCTTTCATCTCTCCCGAGGTCTTCGGTGCCAGTGCAACCAAGGTTATGAAGCCTTCCGCATCCAGCCTTTCATTCACTGCCGTAATAAAATTCAAGAAATTTTGTTTATCCTCCGGAAGTACAAATTCAAAATCTATATCAAGACCCACATAACCTTTTGCTTGCATATTAGCAACAATATTATTGATTAAATTGGTCTGCCCGGCAGGATTCGCAAACATAGCATGAGCAATAGCACTATCGAAGGTTTGCTCGGCATTCATTGGAGCCAGCATCATAATCGGACCGACACCGAATTCATTGGCCAATGCAATCAGCTCCTCATCCTCTATCGTCACCAACTCACCTTCCGGTGTAAAGCCATAAGTAAAGATGGAAAGATACGTCAGAAATGGAAGAGTGCGCCTCAGTACACCCCTATCAATGAAAGGATAAGCATATCCGTTGATAGTAAGCGTATCCTCAACTGTATCTCCTTCATAGGTTATCACCAGCACCTCGCCGACGCTAAGAAATTCATTTTCGGCAACTCTGGGATTGTTTTGAAGTATACGATTGGGTGTTACATCATACTGCTCTGCAATGCTGAACAGGGTTTCCCCCTCTGCTACGGTATGCACCACCTCGGGTACCCGAATTCCTATACTCTGCCCTACTACCAGATTTTCCGGATTCGGAAGTTCATTTTCTATTATAATTCGTTCTGGAGTCACTCCATACTGTTCCGCAATTGCGCTTAGCGTCTCTCCGGTCTGCACTACATGAATTGTCATATACAACATCCTTTTATTTATCAAGGCTATGTAATTAGTATATGCTACCCTCCATTGTTTGTGAAATTTTTATTGTATCGTTGCATCCTGGTATGTCTTATCGTATAATACTAATATCGGTTCTAGAAATGTCAAATTCAGGTTGATGGTAGATAGTAACCGAAGCATTCGTTATAGTTAAATAATTTTTTATACGAAGCTGGAAAAATGAAAAGGAGAATGAAGCAAATGAAAGAATTCAAAGAGCTTTCACCGGACATGATACGTAAAAATCCATTCCAGATGATCGGTAAGGAATGGATGCTTATTACTGCCGGTGATGAAAATAAGGTGAATACAATGACCGCCTCCTGGGGTGGCCTTGGTGTTATGTATGGTAAAAATGTAGCTTTTATCGTTGTACGTCCTCAGCGTTATACGAAGGAATTTTTAGACCGGGAGGATACCTTCTCCCTCAGCTTTCTGGATAAGGAATACAAGGATAAACTCAATTATCTCGGATCGGTATCCGGCCGTACCGAGGATAAGATAACTAAGAGTGGTTTGACCCTGGATCGTTTCAATAATACTCCCTTCTTCTCGGAAGCTACCAATGTACTGATCTGTAAGAAGCTCTACGTACAGCAGATGAGTGGAGACTGTATTCTGGAGGAACGCTATAAATCAACCTTCTACCATAACGATGATTATCACTATCTTTATATCGCAGAGGTTACAAATGCCTTTAAATCAGTGGCTGGAAAGCTGCTTGAGGATTAATGCTAACACCTTACCATCGCAATATGCTATCAGGAAGCACCTGAGCAGCAGGCTCTGGTAAGGTGTTTTATGTATCATGAAATTCTTTCTTCTGTCGTCTCTACAGATTATTGACCCAGGTTCCTGCCATCGCCATCCATGACTGGCACTGTGTCGGTAACGGCTCCTTGTTATGGATACTTCTGGTCTCTTCATTAGCAAGTGAAAGGCCATGCTCTCCCTTCGGAAATACATGAAGCTCGAAGGGGATCTTCTTCTCATTCAACGCCTGTGTGAACAAAAGCGCATTTTCAATCGGAACCAAGTCATCCTCAAAGGTATGCCACAGGAAGGTCGGCGGAGTAAATTCTGTTACCCTCTTTTCTAAAGACATTTGTTCAACAAGCTCATCATAACGTTCCTGCAACAAGGCTTTAAAGGAATCTCTATGGGCATATTCGCCGGAGGTGATTACCGGATAGCAAAGCAGTAAACCGTTCGGTTGATAGTTTTCCTTTGGCTGCTGCATAATCTCCTCAAGAAACGGCTCGTGCCATAAGGTTCCCATACTGGCTGCCAGGTGGCCGCCTGCCGAGAAGCCCATGACGATAATCCGGTCGCTTCTGACATTCCATTCCTTAGCATGTTCTCTGGCATAAGCTACTGATTTCGCCAACTGTGTTAAGGCAGTCGGGAATTTGGCAGGATATATGGAATAACGAAGGATTGCCACGTGAATACCCATGGCATTTAGCTGTATTGCGATCGGCTCTGCTTCCCGCTCCGATACCATACAATATCCACCTCCGGGACACAATATAACCAGAGGACGAGTTCTATTCTCATCAATCTCCGGTGAATTATTAAGAAGATATGTGGTTAAGGTTGCCTCATGACCGTCTGTCTGAAGCTTAATCTCTTGATATAACATATGATTTAATCCTTTCTTAAGCATATTATATTCCTAATATCTATTCCTTGCTTTGATATCAAATATGAGTACCGGTTATTCTTCCTCCTGCCAGTCCTTACAGACATCGACCCAGTGGATGCTGCCCGAATATTCCACTAACTCCTCACAGGTAAGCTCAATGGCCGAATTGCTACTCCCACAGGCAGGAAATACTGTTGTAAAACGCTTCATAGAGATATCCGAATACACCGGAAGTCCCTCGTTAAGTGCAAACGGACAAACTCCACCGATTGCATGTCCTGTATATTCAAGAACCTCCTCCGGCGTAAGCATCTTCGCCTTTCTATTAAACTCCGCTTTAAACTTCGCATTATCAATCCTGGCATCCCCTGCCGCAACTATTAATAACGCACCCTCCTCTGTCTTAAAGGATAAGGTCTTGGCAATTCTGCCGGGAGTGACTCCAAGGGCATTAGCCGCTAATTCAACCGTCGCGCTGGAGGTTTCGAATTCGAGAATATCCTTATCTCTCCCCCACTTCTTCAAATAATCTCTTACTTTATCAATTGCCATAATACTTCATCCTCCTATTCATCTTAAGCCCATTATCAGGTCATAATATATCCCATTCTCATCCTTCAGACCATAGGTACATATCATTTTTGCCCGGTATATACTGTTCTCCATATCGGATTTCCCTCTTAGGAACAATCTTTGAAATACGTTAACCCTAATGATAATACAATATCATCCGGATTTCAATCATGATTGTAGAACAAATTGTCAGCATTCTGCCCGGAGGCTTTCTATTTCATGTTATGAAATAGAAAAACCCTGCCAAGTCGTACTCGGCAGGGTAATTATTTCTTTTATTATGTTCGTGAATAGTCAATCTTTAAATTATGTTCCATAATGAGTTTACTCTCAAAACGCTCCAATGCCATCTCAAAGAACATCAATATCGCATCAACTACTTTAAAGCAAAGCTCTATAATATAGTGAATATCGGCTTTCACCGTCTTGATTGCTCTCAGATATTCCCTGTGTGTCTTCAAAATGAAATGACCTATTTCCTCAATAGTATGGGACTTCTTATATTCCGTGCGTTCTCTCTGAGCGGAAGCACTTAGTACAAACTCTCTGAGAGAATGCTTCAGTTCCTTCTCATAATAACAGTGCTCTGATAAGGTTCCTGTAAATATAGAATTATGGGGAAAAGTACAATAATCGGACAAATAATGGGTGATAACCCCCAGATGTCTGGCATAATAGCTATTGATGCCCTTATTGATATCATAATCTATCGTTATCTTCTTAATTTCGTCCATGAGTATGTCAAAGGTCTCATCGATTGTGTGTCTCTTCGTCAGGAACGATGGCTTTATGTCGGGTAAAATACTTCCAATGTAAAAAGCTTTTTTATGGTCATGTAAATCCTGTACGTTCAAGTTATTCATCAAGTACTTCGCAAGAGATATATGGGATTTCTTCCTCAATTTACTTCCTCCTAGGGTGCTACATAGACAGCTGACAAGAATAAAAATATTCTGTTTTAAATCATACATCAATTACGAATATTTCTCAATAGGAATCAACTGATACTAAATAGCACATTTTAGCGCCAAAGATCTATATTGACAAAAATCACGCATAATCACTATGTACTTACATGCTCTTCGTCTAATACGACGGACCATTATTGAACCATCAAAATGTATAAAATTACTATGAAAATCAGCCCAAAAACTTGACATTATGTCACTCTTACTGTAATATGAGGAATTGTATAAGTAACAAAAATTAATAAATATTTAGGAGATGATATTTTGGACCTCGGTGACGCCACGCAACCGATTATATTGATTATTCTTTTTATACTGTCCGCTTTCTTTACTTGCTCAGAAGCAGCTCTAAATGGTGTGAATAAGCTTCGCATCCGCTCTCTGGAGGACGATGATGTAAGAGGTGCAAAAACCGTTAGTAAATTAATTGAAGAACCAAGAAAGATGCTAAGTACCATACTGATCTGCAAGAACGTTACGAAGCTATCCGCTTCTGCCCTTGCAACAACTATGGCGATCCATTACTGGGGTCACGAATGGGTAGGATTATCCATCGCTGTACTTATTCTTCTCTACTTATCCTTTGGCTCGATATTGCCTAAGACGATATCAACTATCTTCCCTGAGAAGGTAGCGTTTGCAATTGCAGGCCCAATTTACTTACTAACCAAGCTGTTAACACCCCTGGTATATGTTCTGAACAAGTTTTGTAACGGAATAATGATGCTCTTTCATATCGATGTCAAAGCCAAAACCTCTGCTATTACAGAGAATGAGCTTCGAACCCTTCTCGACTACAGTCATGAAGAGGGTGTCATCGAAAGCGAAGAGCGTAGAATGATAACCAATGTAGTTGATTTCGGTGATGCATTAGCGAAGGATGTTATGGTGCCTCGTACCGATATGGCATTTGCTAACGTTGAGTTAACCTATGATGAATTGGTGCTAGCCTTTTCAGAGGAAAAATATACAAGAATGCCGGTTTATTCAGAGACTCGCGATAACGTGATCGGTATCGTGGTACTGAAGGATATCTTCTTCTATCAAGGTGATAAGGCAGACTTCAATATTATAGAAGTCATGAGAGAACCATACTTTACGTATGAATACAAGAAGACCTCTGAGCTGTTAATCGAGATGAGAAGGAGCTCCATCTCCCTTGCCATTGTACTCGATGAATATGGTGCTACCGTCGGACTCATTACCATCGAGGATTTACTCGAAGAGATCGTCGGCGATATCCGCGATGAATACGACGATGATGAGGAAGACAGTATCCAGGTACTTGCGGAGAATGAATATCTGGTAGACGGATTTACCAAGCTTGATGAGATTAATGAAGTACTCGGACTGGAGCTTGAGTCTGATGATTATGACTCAATCGCAGGACATATCATATATCTTCTGGATCATCTTCCGGAGGAGGGTGAATCGGTAACGGACAACAATGTAGTATTCACAGTAGCAGGTGTAGATAAGAATCGAGTAGATAAGGTTCATATCCTACTGAAGAATGAAAACTCAGATACCGATCAGGACAAGAAAAACGAAGACAACTAGTGAATAGATAAAGCAATTCACTTAACCTGAATAAGAATAAGCAAAAAAGGAACGTTCACACCGGACGTTCCTTTTATATTGCTCCTAACTACTCCATATTGTCACCTTTCAACGTACTCACCCTTCAATCTTCGGACAATAAATGCAGCTAATGCACTACACAAATATGCGCTAAATGCAGTATAATCTCCGATCTGATAGGATACATAAAAAAACAATAAGGTAACCAGAATATACATCGATAGCTTCACTCTTATAGGCATCGAACGAATTCGTTGCAGTAAAGTCTTTTCCCCATCCTTAGGGGTTTCATTAAGCCTGTAATAATTCTCTTCTTTTAACTTCAAATCACTCGATATCTCACTCTGATTATCTCTTAATAACTCATCCAGCGTAATCTGAAAATAATCAGCTATCTCTATTAATTTATTGATCTCGGGATAAGTCTGGTCCAGTTCCCATTTAGACACAGACTGTCTGCTTACCTTCATAATATCAGCAAATGCTTCCTGGGATAAATTCTTCGATTTTCTAAGCGTTTGAATTTTTAGTCCTAATGACATCATCTCACCTCCAAATCAAATCATAAAGGTTATTACGACTTATATCTACCAAACAACGGTTGAACTTTGTCAACCAGAGGTTGCAATTCTATATTTGCTCATAAATATTGTTTCACAATCATTGTTATTACTTATCTACATAATATATTATCTTTACAATGATTGCAATTATTTCCAAGAGATACAAAAAAATATTATCTAATATTGACAAATCGCTTTAAATAGTATACAATCTAATTGTAAATAATTCTTCCGCCGAAAGGATGGGCTACCGCCAAGGTTAAGGAGAATGGTAAAGAAGCAGAACCTCCAACCTATACTTCGGAAAGCATGGAGAATGATATGAGAATTTGTTAAATAAAAATAAATAATTCGAATAAGACTAAAATAATGGCTGCATCCTAATATTGCTGTTACCGTAGAAGGAACAAATTAACCCAATAAGCAGTAAGCAAGATGAGAAAGGAATGAGAATATGAGTATATATGATTTTAAAGCAGTAAATAAACATGGTGATGAGGTAGCATTATCCGAATACGAAGGGAAGGTTCTATTAATCGTGAATACAGCTACTCAGTGTGGTTTCACCCCCCAATATGATAACCTTCAGGATCTGTACGAAAAGTATTCCGATGAAGGCTTTGTTGTTCTGGACTTCCCCTGTAACCAGTTCGGTAACCAGGCTCCCGGCACCGATGATGAGATCTACTCCTTCTGTGAGTCCAACTATGGTATCTCCTTCCCTACCTTCTCAAAAATCGAGGTAAACGGAGAGAATGCTCATCCACTCTATAAGTACTTAACCATCCAAAAGGGCTTTGCAGGCTTTGATGAGTCTCATCCCATCGCGCCTCGATTGATTCCAAAGCTTGAAGCGGCTGACCCCGATTATGCCGGTAAGCCCAGCATCAAATGGAACTTCACCAAGTTCTTAATTGATCGGAAGGGCAATGTAGTTGAACGCTTCGAGCCTACTGCTGATATGTTCCTCGTTGAGGAAAAGATTAAAGAGCTTCTGTAAGGATACCATTACAGATAGATTTTATTTCCCCGTAACATCTATTAGTGAAGAACAGAAGAACATCCTGATATTTCATATATACTGTAAAGTCTATATGGTATATCAGGATGTTCTTCTATATGTAAAGCAGAGCTTACATGCTACTTAATGAGACCGCTCGTATCAGTACTTTATATTCAACCTTTATTGTTTTAGCAAAATCTAAAAGTCCCTCTCCCATATTTTGTGCCGTAATCGATCGGATCATGAAATTTTTCCAATTGCTCCAATTCACCAAGTTGTTTCTGCACATCTGCAGCATACTCCATATTCATGGCTGTAACCTCGTTGTAAGCCTGTCCCTAATACGCTCCCAGGAGGACCTGTAATATTCCTTATTATTGGTTGATACTAAGCAAAGCACCTTTATCCCACCCTATGCGAATAGTAAATGTAAATTATTTCCTTGTATATTTGTATATTAATCCCGTTAATCATGACTGTCAACCTGTATTTGTTTGTTCTAATTCGCATTTACTACCCCGATTGATAAAAGGTAAAAATCTACTAAGGCCAATAAGCCCAAGTAGAAAATAGCTGTACTATACTATGATTTTATTATTACCTTCGAATAATAAAATGACGAAGTTAAAAATCAGTTTTAACTTCGTCGTTTTATTCTGGGTAGTATTCTAGATGCATGATAATAATAAAGGTTGTGACAGAAGGTTTTGAAAGTTGAAGCAGATACTAAGTTGAATTGATTTAGAATAGATAGAATTAGTAGAGTAAATAGAAAAAGTCCACATCTCAATTATTATAATGCCAAATAAGTACTTTTGCTTATAGCAACGCCCCTTGTAAACCCATTGTAATATCAAAATATTGTAAAAGTCAACTAAATTTTTCAATTTTATGTAAATTATCCAATTTTATCCTTAGGTATAAAGCACTATGCCTAGAGCTTTTTGTCGATAAATGTAATAGGAGGTATTTTCACCTGTAAAAATCTTTTATTACGTTATGCTCCATCATTTGATTCTCCCATGGACATATATCTGCCCATGGGAGGTTATACAAAGGCGATGTAACCTGAAAGTTTTAAGAGTGTTCCAAGAATGAAAACACTAAAATTGATTCCTTTTTTCGCATGCTTTTGCTTTAACATAAAAGCAAACATAAGCACATCATATGCTGAAATAGATAAACATTTTTCAATACTTACCTTCTGTTCTTTTTTCTCCTAAATAATGTTGCAAATAATAATCCGCCAATAAGTACTACAAAACAGACACCATATAACACAAAATTCTGCACTATACTATTGGATGTATTTCCTCCAAAATTCATATTCGGCATCTTCTGTGCCGAACCAGTTTCTCCAACTTGGGAAGAATCAAAGCCCTCCGGCATTTCGCCTCCAAATTGCGATGGGTCAAAGCCCTCTGGCATTTCGCCTCCGAATTGTGATGCGTCAAATCCCTCCGGCATTTCGCCTCCGAATTGTGATGGGTCAAAGCCCTCCGGCATCTCGCCTCCGGATTGTGATGGGTCAAATCCCTCCGGCATTTCGCCTCCAAACTGTGACATTTCTTTTCCCTCCTCAGTTTCTGCAGAGGTTTCTTCTTTATCACCAGTTCTACCAGTAAATCCAAAACCTCCTCCCATATTCATGACTCCCATAACAGAAAGATCAATATGGGATGCATCTATTAATGTGTCTGAATTATTCTGTTCTTTTGTTGTAGATGGAATTGTTCCATTAAGCTGCCCATCAATTGACTGCCCACGAAGATTAACCACTTCACAAAGCACCTCTAATGCCGCTTCATATTCCTCATAAGTATAAAGTGCATTGGGGTCATTTTTTACAAGTTCATCAATCTGCGAACGAGTGCGGCTATAAAACTGCGCAAAGCCATCGCCTAGCAAATACTCATCCACAAGCTGTTGTAAATATGCATAATACTGCTCATGGTATTCTTCCTCTTCCAGAAGCGTGTCAAAGAAATTCGTTGCAGAAAAAGCATTGTCTATTGCATCGTTAACTGTTGAAGTTGCACCGCTGCTGCTTCCTCTCGAACCACCCATACTTCCCATTCCACCCAGAGAGAGATTATAATCCCAAGGAAGAATATTGAGCATACCATCTGATTCATAAAGATAATAGTTGTGTGCCATCGTTCCAGAAAGACTATCCGCATTTACAGAAAACACATGAACTGCCACATATTTTAGCAGATTATCCACATCCATATAGGTATCCAAATCGGTTCCTTCAGAAATATTACGTAAAGCAGTTACAACTCGTTTATGGTCTTCCTTTGTCGTATTTGTAACTTCACAATCCCATATGGTCGAATAGCTGTCTAAATCATCATCTGTATAATTCAAATTAGCGCCACTGCCACCCATCATGGAACCAAAGCCACCCTTTTCCGAAAAATCGAAGCTTTCCATATCCGGCTTTGAGGCCTTATCAAAGCCTTCCGGCAATTCTTTGCCAAACTGTGACTTGTCAACGGAACCTTCTTTATCAGATGTCGGCGGAGTCATATTACTAAAATCCTTGTCACCAAAATCCCGATTACTAAAATTTCCGCCCATATTTCCAAAATTCATACTGTCCGGCTTATAAAGCTCACCATAATCTGCGCCGTAATTACGAAGCATGAAACTTTCTTCTACTGCTTCAAGTGCAAGATAAACACCCCAGTATTCTCCGTTTACGGAAATTTCAGCATAATTATAGAGAGAAGCTTCTACTCCCATATACTGAAACATATCATAAATTAATGCTTCCTTCATATTGGTAGCATCTGCAAAGTTGTTGTTTAAAATAAGTTTATCAAGCCCATAACAGGTTTGTCCATCTACATATTGGTCAAACTCCAACTTCAAACTATACCTGTCATTATCCGGATCACTGGCAATTGAACTTAAACTCGTATTTCCTTTAGGACGAATACCAATGTTATAAAAAGTCTCTCCATTTACTTCAACATCACACTGATAATATTGTTCTGCTGTTGCATTTGAAAGAATATCGTTCCAATCATTTTCTTCTATAATAATATTGATACTGATAATTTCATTTGTATCAAAAAGCTTGGATTCATATTCCATTGTTATGCCGGAACCACCCAATGTATTTTCTACATCATCTGAATAAACCATCGCACACAGACATAAACATACAGCAATCGCCATGATTACAGCAACTATTTTAGTAATGTGTTTATTTGCAATCATGTGTACCTCCATTCTTACGACATGTACTCGCCGTTATAGCTTACAAGTGTCGCACTCTCAATGCCCTGTATATCATGAATTCTGTTTATAAAGGACGTAGTCGCATCCTTTGTACGAAGTTCACATGTCATCTCAATTCCTGATGCATTAATTGTTTTTGACTTTACAATATAATGCTCCACACTTTTATCCAATACGCTAAAAACTGCTTCTTCTGACTTTTCATTTTTACAATTAAGAACCAGAATATATGGATTATTGCGAATTTTGCGATTAGCAAACAACAATAAAATTATGCCGATAATGACAGAGCCAATAATTGCCAATGGTATCATACCTGCTCCAACAACGATTCCTGTAGCCAGCGCCCAAAATAAAAAAACAATTTCCACTGGCTCCTTAATTGCTGTTCGGAATCGAACAATAGAAAGAGCACCAACCATACCAAGAGAAAGAACTACATTAGATGTTACTGCCATAATAACCAAAGTGGTCACTAATGAAAGACCAATAAGAGTCAATGCAAATCCACTGGAATACATTACCCCGGTTAATGTCTTTTTATATACTACAAAGATAAACAACCCTATCAGCAGGGCAACCACTAATCCTAACATTGTATCTAAAATCGAAAACTCCGTTACACTATCTAGAAAACTGGATTTGAAAACATCACTAAAATTCATCTTTTTTTCCTCCAATATTTTAATTTAACCAAATCGGCGACATACACCATACTTTGAAAATGCCTGTTGACGGATTCCTTCTGTTTGCAAAAGGTCCGAAATTACTTCCGGTATGAACTCATCATATTTTACTTCAAGAATTATTTCCCCGGGATTATCTAAAGCACTGATATCATGGGGCCTTTTATCAAGAAATTCTCTATGAAACAGACTTGTCCGAATATGAGAATCAAAAGTAACCCTCACATTTCCAGCTTCATAAACATATGGTTCCCGTATGTAGGAAACCAACACTCTCGGACGTAGCTGTTGACTGTTCATCTTGCAATACAGTTCACGAACTACTTCGCTTTCATGTGCAAGCATCCAGCTTGTCTTTCCATCCAAAAGTGCTCTGCATTCTTCTTCTGTAATAATAGCATCCAGTTTAAGACACAGACTATTGTGCTTCATTTTTTTCTCCAGCGTGATAAAAGAAAAATCATCGTTATAATACCGAATCCTGAACTTTTCTCTCTTCTGCACACCATCCTTTTTTTCGCGCAACGCTTTATCGTCTGCATTGTCAAAATAGATACTGCGAATCAGATAACGTCCTTCTTTGGATGTATGTTCATCCAGTCTCATCAAAGGGCGTATTCTTTGCCGTATTGCCAAATATTCTGCAATACTTATCTGATATTTCAGTTCATGTCTGTAAGTACCTTGCTGTTCCAAATGTCCTGTACTCCCTTCTGTTGATTTCCTTTAGTTTAAACTGCAATCCTAAAATAAACCTGAAAAAATCAGTGTCCAAAATGTGAATTTTACATATCTTTTTTCTCATTTCCGACACTAATCCTATGTTATAATTAAATTAATGAATTCTTTTCAACTTGATTTCAACTCGCTCATGTACAATATAACCATAATGGAGGTGCCTTGTTTATGAAAATATTAATTGCAGAAGATGAGATATCGATTGCAAATGCATTAAAAGTCATGCTGACCAAAAATAAATATATTGTAGATGTTGTATATAATGGTAAGGATGCGTTAGATTATATCACTCATTCTTCTTATGATGTACTGGTACTTGATATTATGATGCCGGAAATGGACGGACTTACCGTATTGAAAGAGGCACGAAAAAAAGGAATCACCACACCTACGCTCTTTTTAACTGCCAAAAGTGACATAGAAGACAGGGTGATAGGACTTGATGCAGGTGCCGATGATTATTTGGCAAAACCTTTCGCATCCAAAGAATTTTTAGCCAGGGTAAGAGCGCTTACCCGCAGAAGTGAAGCTTACAGTTCCAATAAGATAACTCTTGGAAATACTACTCTTGATTGTAACCAATATACATTAACCGCCAATCAAAACAGCACTCGACTTAACAACAAGGAATTCCAGCTCATGGAGTTATTTTTAAGATATCCTCATCAAGTATTTTCCACCGAACGCCTAATGGATAATGTCTGGGAACAGGACAGCGGTACCGAACTGGATGTAGTTTGGACTTACATTGGTTTTCTCCGAAAAAAATTGAAATCAATCCATTCAGATATTGAAATAAAGACCATCAGAGGCGCTGGCTATTTGCTGGAGGAAAAAGTATGTTAAAAAAATTACGCTGGCGTTTTATTACAGTAGCAATGGTTGCCTTTTCTACTGTAATTATTGCATTACTATTAATCATTAATATTTCAACATATTATAGCATCACACACCAGCAGAATGAAGCGCTGCAAATGCTTATAAAATTAGAAACAGAAAAATCTGCTCCTTTTTCTTCCGGCGGTTTTCCTATACCGGAATTTCATGGAGATTTTTCTCCCGAATTCCAATATATGCTTCGTTTTTTTGCGGTGTATACAAATGACAGAAATGAAATAGTGAAGATTAATCAGGACTATATTACCTCCGTTTCAAAAGCTGATGCCATAAGTTATACTGAACATGTATTAGGCAAGGAACGAACAATGGGATATTATAATAATTACCGCTATGC
>JAEZKL010000152.1 GCA_023415475.1 Bacillota bacterium
TGGATCAGGAGGATGGACGTTACAGCGTATTATCCGGAACCTGTGAATCGGCAGAAGGACCATATACCTTTGGAACCTATCTGTGGGCAAGATTTGATGATCTGTCAAAGTGGGAGCATAAACTGATTGAAGGACCTTACATCCACCATATGGCTGAGATAGAGGGCGATTATACCAAGGAGCTGAGGGAATTCTGCAAATATATTCCCTTCCTGAATCCTGACTCGGTTCAATAGCCATACTACAGTGAATATTCACTGATTTTCCTACTACGGAATATTCAGAGTTACCCATAAACAATATAAACTTAAGACATATAAAGGAGACAAGACCGATGAATAAATTCGAAGAATTAAGAAAAGCGAATCCTCAGATTGATTTACAGGAGGTTAGTAGCGATGCATTTCACCCCTTTGGGAAGGTGATCAAATCCTTTGACCCGGCCGCTCTCATTCAATTGAGTGAGAGAGTGGTTCCAATCCCGGAAGAGGGAAGTCGCTATTTTCCGGCCGTATCGGAGCTGGATACTCATCCGGATGCAGATATACTAAGAAATCAGTATCTCGGGCAGCTGGATGCCCAGATCGGTATCTGTCTCGGGCATAATAACCGTTTAAATGCTTTGGAGTATCATAAAAGCAGTGAAATCAATATCGCAGTCACAGATTTGGTTTTGTTATTAGCAGATCAACGAGACATGGAGCTGGATGGACGGATTTCGTCTGAAAAAATAATAGGTTTTTATTTACACAAGGGTGATGTGGTAGAAGTATATGCGACCACTCTGCACTTTTGCCCCTGCGAGGTTGAGAATGGGTTTTCCTGTATCGTTGTTTTGCCGCGCGATACCAATAAGCCTTTAAATGACAATATCGAGAAAAAGGATGAGCTGTTGTTTGCGAAGAATAAATGGCTGCTTGCACATGAGGACAATCAGGCATTAATCAACAGAGGGGCAAAAGCCAAAATATATGGCCAGAATCTGGAAGTTAATATGATTGAATCAGGAAGGAAGTAAGACAATAAAGTGTGATTTCTTTTTTGATGTTATTGTATGTCTAGAGGAGGAGGGGCACAGGAAAAAACACCTGTGTCCTATAAGGTATTTCAAATACTGCTATTGTAAGTTATAATGGTTTTATAGATAGTACACATCATAGAGGTATTGGTTTGTTTTAATACGGGGGTGTAACTTTATGAAAATGAAAAAATTAGAAATTATGAAAAGCAGTACCTTTAGGCGCTTCTTTTTTAGTTTTGTATTGGTGCTGATCATACCGATTATGGCATTTGCAGTAATATACTTGAAATATTACGATAAAATGTATAAAAATAAAATCCTGGAACAGGCAGAGAATGTATTAGAATTGTCAATGCAGGAATTGCAGAATAATGTAGCAGAAATTAATACCATAAGCGTTCAGAATTCACTTTTGGATATTACCAAGGGATATAATTTAAAAAAGGATGTTTTGAATACTCAGATCAAGAACCTCTTGGCATCGCAGACGATAACCCATTCCTTTATTGAAAACATTGATTACTATACTGAAACAGTTCCCGATCGCATTTATTCCCAGCAAGGAACCTATGCTCCTAAGTATTATAGACAATACATAAAGCAGGACGGAAGCCTATGCTCTCTTCCGCAATATTTGTCGGAACTGGAAACACCCGGTTGGATCAGCTCTAAGAATATTAACTGGAACACAGACACGACGGATCCCTACCTTCAATATATAGTTAAAGTGGTGGGTTCAGAGAAAGCCTTTTGGATTTTTACAATTTCTAATGATGAATTGAGGAAGCTGCTGGATACGGATGAAGCGGTGACCATATTATATGATCAGGAGGGAAATCAACTGTATCCTTTTGAAGAGGAAGCTATAGAGACGAAGGAGCAGGGTGAAGTCATGGAATTGAGTCAGAGTGGAAGAGATACAGGCGATGATGATAGCCAAATGTATTTTTCCAAGGATGTAGAAAACCTAAAGCTTGTCAGGATAATCTCCAGTGAGTCCCTATTCCTGGAGCTAAATCAATTTAGAAATATCTTTTTACTAGCTGTCATGCTCCTATTGATTCTGGGAGGAATTTTGGTTGCCACCTTATCCTTCTATAATAACCGGCCGATTAATGAGCTTGAGCTTTTCTGTGAGAATAAGTTTGGGGATATTCCAAAGAATATCAAGGGACTGGATATATTTCGTTTTACATTGGATAAAATGGAAGAAAAGGTTACTCTGCTGGAGCAGAACCAAAAGGTTGAACGGCTTCTTCTACAGATGATATACGGAAAAAACTGCAATACGGATTATTTTAAGGATATGATGAACAAATCGGGATTATTTATTAATTCAAATCGCTACCAAGTAATCTATGTACACCGCAATGATGATGCCGTCAGTGGTTTCAATCTCCCGCTATACTTTGAAATGCTTTTGGATGATGAATATGAATTGCATATAATAGAATATGCAAAGCAGAATGTTATTATTGGAATTATTGGAATGAATGAGGAGAAGGAATTACAATTAAAGGAGCAGTTAAATGACATAACAGAAAAAATATGTGCGTTAAACTCCGATGAAATTCATATTTATGTTGGCGGAAGCTGTGAAAAAGTAGAAGAAATTCATTGGTCGTATATGCAGGCATTAATGCTCAGCCATAAGGGTAAGAAACAGGAAAATAGCAGCATTAGTTATTTTAATGAGAATGCTAATATAAAAATGCGTTTTATGTATCCTAAGCTGGAATTAGATTCACTTTATGATGCGCTGATTACCGCGAATTCTAAGAAGGCCAACCTTATTACGGATGTATTAATTGATACAATCCGAGAGCAAAGCTATAATCGCTTTGTGTGTACAACCCTGTGCTATGATGTCATAAATGCATACTATAGAGCGCAGACTGAGTTGGAATTTCAGAATAAGGACAGTGAACCTAAAGTTGATTCTAAACTAATTTATGGAATTACAGATATTGAGGAAATGATTAGCATCATACTTCAAGTCAGAGATAAGTCCAGAGCATATATGGAAAAAGGGTCGCAGGAGGTACAGACGAAGGATATTGCTACGAAAGTGATCGCATTTATAGATCAAAATAGTAAGGATCGGAATTTGAGTGTCAGTATGGTCGCTGATACATTCCAGATGTCGATATCAAATTTGAGCCATCAGTTCAAGGCCCTCACTAATATGAATATATCAGACTATATTACGGATAAGAAGTATATCTATGTGAAGGAATTACTTTTGGATACAGATTACAGTGTACAAAAAATCGCTGATATGATGGGGTATAATCAGACAACAAGCTTTATTAGAAAATTCAAGCAATATTACGGAATGACTCCAAGTGAGTATCGTGTATTTTATCAGAAGGAACAATCTGGAGCAATGAATAGCTAGGAACGGAGAAGATCAATGAACAATGGAATATGCTGGTCAGATGAAGCGGGAGAATATATCCAGGCTCATGGTGGGTCCATGCTTCATTATAATAACCAATGGTTTTGGTACGGAGAAAATAAAAATACAGAGACTGTTAATCGAAGAGTGAAGTTTATTGGTATTTCCTGCTATTCCAGCTATGACATGAAAGGCTGGAAGTATGAGGGGCTGGTATTAAAAGCCTCCTCTAATATCAATGATGATCTACATGAAAATTGCATTGCGGAGCGTCCGAAGGTTTTATTTAACAGGCTGACCAATAAATTTGTAATGTGGTTTCATATCGATAACAGAGAGTATACGATGGCAAGTGTTGGAGTAGCAATTAGTGATAGTGCTATGGGACCCTTTGAATATCTGGGAAGACAGAGGCCGTTAGGGAGAGACAGCAGGGATATGACGGTTTTTCAGGACACAGATGGAAGCGCTTATCTAATACATAGCTCTGATTGGAACAGTACTTTGATGATCGACAGATTAAATAATGAATATACGGGTCTAACAGGAGAAACCGCGAGTATTTGTATCGATCAATATCGAGAAGCACCGGTAGTTATGAAGCAGGATAATAAATATTATATGGTTACCTCCGGGTGCACCGGATGGCTGCCTAATTCCATGCTGTACGCAGTATCGGATCATATGATGGGACGCTGGAAGCTGATAGATAATCCCTGCAGTGGTAAGGATTATAGAAAAACCTTTGGCGGACAAAGTGCCTTTGCTTTTTGTACGAATGGACAATGGATGCTGGCGTTGGATCACTGGAATCCACAGAATTTAAGAGTTTCGGGATATAGCTTCTTACCGGTTGAGCTGGATAAGGATTATATGAGCATTGCGTGGCAGGATGAGTTTCAAGGGCTGCGCTCTATGCCAATGAATTAATGAGGGCGTCTATGGCGCTGTGCATGGGGAACTTTAAAGAAAAATACCGGCTTGGCTTCGGAGAGGAATGGACGGTATCCATTGAGAAGTGATGCAAAAAGGATCACATACTTCCTTATAAAATGTCTTGCAACTTAATACTTGACGTATATTAGTTCGGTTGTTATAATATACTAGCTGTAGCAAATATTATGGCGACATAGCCAAGTGGTAAGGCATGGGTCTGCAACACCCTGATCACCAGTTCAAATCTGGTTGTCGCCTCTCAAAGAGTAATCTCTAAATTTGAAAATTCAAAGGTTTAGAGATTTTTTATTGCTAAAATAATTGGTGCAAATAGGAACAAGCTGTTCGGCGGTTATGCCTTAAAATAGTAAAACTAAGAGAAAGTGAAACTAAACCCATGCTAAATTATATAGTAACATTTTGCAATGAAATTCGTTTTCCAAAAGAAGCAATACAAGATTTACTACAAAATTATAAAGAATTAAGTTCAAAGGAAGTTTGTTTAGAAAGATTTAATGAGTTAGTAGAATACTTTAAAAAGTACAATAGTAAAGATGAGTATAAAGAAATTTTTTTCAAGCTGGATGAAATCGCTAAGCTCTCAGGTGTGCACAACTATTCAGTTCATATGCTATATTTAATTGCGTTATCTATTCATACAAGAGAATTATATGAAGAGAAGAATATTTCATATGAAATTTATCTTGATTCAATGTCAGATTTAAGAGCTAAATTGATGGAATGTTGGGAACTAAATGGAGTATGGGGAACGAATGTTGGTTGGTGGGAGATAGATTTTTTTAATCTAAACTTATTTGCATTAGGGCGCCTGCAATTCGAATTAATCCCATTTGAAGGAGAATACACCAGCGGTATACATCGTCTAAAACAAGGTGATATGGTGCTAAATGTTCATATACCTTCACTAGGACCTTTATTATATGATGATTGTAAGGCATCATTTAAAAAAGCGGCTCTTCATTTTCAGGATTGTTTTAAAGGAAGACCAGTAGCGTTTGTATGTCATTCATGGCTTCTCTATCCGGAACATAGGGAGTTTTTACCTCCTAATTCCAATATTTTAAAATTCATGACTTTCTTTGATATTATATCATCCGAGATAAGCGAGAAGAAGTCGGATTTATGGAGAGTCTTCTATAAGGATTGGGAAAAAGATCCAATAGACTTACCAAGGAATACATCAATTCAGAGGGCATATGCAGATTGGCTTATGAAAGGTAATAATATTGGAACAGGTAATGGAGTATTTTTTTATGAGGACTAATTTATAACACCAGCTAATGGTGTATAACTTTATATAATTAGGATATGCCTCACAATAAAGACAGATTCAAAATTAGTCTTTATTATGGGGCATATTAGGTTTTACTTAGTATATTTATCTAAAAAGACTTCTCTTCCTGTATTAAGGGATTCTAATATAGCGGTAAGAAGAATAGTAGGAGCAATTAATTTATCAAGTGAAATTGGTCTTTTGCCTGTCTTAAGCATTTCTACAAACTTCTCAAAGCCTAGCTTGTAAGTAGTAAAATCAATATTGATTTTGCCTGCATAGCTTTTTTTATTTCCATGGATTAAACAGATATTATCTGCGATCGTATTAGTAAAATTAAGAACAACGCTTATATTTTCATAGTTAGCTACGCATATTATTTCAGAATTAAGTAAAGTAGTAGTAATAGACTTTATCTGGTATCCAAATATAGTAAAAATCATTTCGGCCAAATGTGGACCATAGAAATGAATTCCATTATATGGGCTGTTTATATCCCCGGGGAAATTCATATATCCGGAAATTACATCCCCCAATGTTCCATTATCTACAATTTCAGCCAGATGCAAAACATCATGGCTGTATTTGCATGTGGACCCACCTGTTATGAGGCTGTTATGATAGTCGGCTTCCTTAAGAAGCATTTTTGCATCATGTATACTCACAGTGAAGGGTTTATCTATCCATACTGGAATTTTAGCCCTTATAAATGGTAATGCATAGGACGCATGTAAGTTACCGTCACGAAATAAAATCATTGCAGCATCCACATTCTCTAATATTTCATCAGGAGTAGCTGCGATTGTTTTTATTTGACCTTCAGAAGCCACGTTTTTAGTCTGTGTTTCATCATGCCCATATATTGTTGTAATTCTAATATCAGGAAAGATATATTCTCCTGTTGTTTCATCTGGTATATTGCATAATTTTGCAAATGCTAATGCATGACTACTATCAGAACCAAGTATACCAATTCTTATCATAATATCCCGTCCTTCCCCTTAAGGTAAGATTTTTAGTTATGTTAGCATCTTACTAGGTCGATGTCAACAATAACAACTTTTAAGTCACTTTATCATTTTCTACACACTTATCATTTTCTACACAGGCTAAAACCCCGTAGATAAAAGGATTTTTGAGACTTTAAAGATTTATCAATGGAAGAAAGTAAAGCCTGAGAAATTGCTTTATATACTTACAAAATCAGCCATGATAATATTTAGCTATCAAAAAAAGGAGGTATTTTTAATGAAAAAAAGATTGATTTCGAGTATTTTAGTGATTGCTATGGTAGCTGGATTATTAGCTGGTTGTGGTAATGGCAAAGCAACAGAAAAAAGTAAAACTAATCCGACAGATGTTCCTAAAGCGGATACGGTGGAGGACAAAACAGAACCAACAGAAGACAATTTATATGGGGATACTGGCGGATTAAAACTACCATTAGTTGATAAGCCAACAACAATAACTTGGATGCTTCAAAGTACTGTACAAGGACTAAATGACAAGGATGTTATAAAAGAAATAGAAAGAAGAACTGGTATTACACTTGACATTCTAAGTTATCCTGCCGCAAGTTATGCGGATAAGCTTAATATAACGTTGGCGTCTGGAAGTCTTCCTGATATTATTACTGGAAGTACATTTTCTGAAGTTAATAAGCTAGGTGGGCAAGGTGCATTTGTTGCAATTAACGATTATATTAATGAACTTCCTAATTTTAAAAGCTTATATGTAGATAATGAAGAAAATAATTGGGTAATGAAATCCTATTCCGATGACAAAAACAATATCTACACCTGGCCTATATATGGTTTAAATAGAGATGTAAACCATGGATTTATGTATCGTAAAGATATTTTTGATAAGCATGGTATTAAGGAATGGACCAATACAGATGAATTTTATCAAGCAATGAAACAATTAAAAGAGATATATCCTGACTCAACACCTATTGTTTCGAAAACTCAGGATGGAATTTATAAAGATTGGGCATATGGCTGGGGTATTGGCGGAGAAAGTTATCCAATGTATTATGATGAAGCAGCAACAATCTGGAAACTTGCTACAATTCAACCTGAATTTAAAGAAATGATCGATTTTATGAAAAAGCTTTATAATGAAGGATTATTAGATCCTGAATTTATAACAGATACAGCAGCATCCTGGACTTCTAAGATGACATCTGAAAATGGTGCATTTGTAACATTTGATTGGATTGGTAGACTTGATATGTTCTACGAACAAGTTAAAGCAGTAATGCCAGACTATAATTTGAGATATGCAAATCCGGTTGGACCAACAGGAAATATTCGTAGCTTATCTAAGGTTTTAAACTTTGGCACAGCAGTTGCAAAAGGAAAGAATGAAGAAGCTGCTCTTAAGTTACTTGATTATTTAACAAGCTCTTCTGGTAGTGAACTAATCACGTTAGGAATTGAAGGGGAACATTATACATTAGATGCAAACGGTAAAGTGACATATCCTAATATTACAGATGTTGAAAAAATCGAAATCACTACATTAGAAGAAAGATATGGAGCATGGATTGAAGGTATGTATCTAAAGGTTGACCCAAGAAGTACGTATTTCAAGTATACTGAAAAGGAGCAAGAGGCCCAAGATAAAATAAATAAAGAAATGAAATATGAAGCGATTGATCCTCAGTTAAAGTTTACTGATGATGAAACATCGGAATTGGTTGAACTCACTACAACATTACAAAAAATCGGTGTTGAATTTGCTGTGCAATATGTTCTTGATGAAAATTATGGAGACGCACAATGGAATGAATGGTTAACTACTGCACAAAAGTTAAATGCATCAAAACTTGAAGAAATCTATAATGCTGCACAAGCAAGATTTAATGCCAATTAAGATTAATTAGTTGAGGAATTGAGAGAAAAGTACTTATACTTAAAAGTGCTTATACTTTAGAGTATTATACTTTTCTCTTAGTTCTTTCCTGCGAAAGGACACAAAAATGTAGAAGGAGGTATGAAATATGGGTGATGTTTCTTCAAAATCTATATCAAATCAGAAAAAAAACAATTCAAAATTAAAGAATATCTTTAACCATATAAAAAAAGACAGACAACTTTTAATAATATTCTTACCCTGTGCTCTATTTTATGCAATATTTCGCTATGGGCCAATGTTTGGATTAGTTATGTCTTTTCAAGATTATGGAATTTTTCTTGGATACTTTAAAAGTCCCTGGGTGGGTTTCAAGCATTTTATTAATTTCTTTAACGGTCCTGATTTTTTATTATTATTTAAAAACACATTTTTATTAGGATTGTATACTTTGCTTTGGACATTTCCATTTCCAATCATATTTTCTATTTTCTTAAATGAGATTCGAAATGCAAAATTCAAAAAATCCATACAAACATTAAGCTTTTTGCCTTCTTTTCTATCTGTAGTTATAGTAAGTAGTATGGTAATTGACTTTCTTTCGCCAAGTCGAGGAATAATTAATACAATTATACAGGCGCTTGGTTTTGAACCAAAGTATTTTATAATTGATCCAAAGTGGTTTAGAACTATATTTATCGCTTCTGAAATATGGAGTACTATGGGTTATAGTGCAATCATTTATCTAGCAGCAATCGCTGGGGTAGATCAAGCATTATATGAAGCAGCTAGAGTGGATGGATGTGGTAGAATAAAAGCTATTTGGCATATCACCCTTCCAAGTATACTACCAACAATAGCAACTATGTTTATCATAAAGTCAGGAAGTATGTTTAGTATTGGATATGAAAAGGTTTTATTACTTTATACTCCAACTACATATAAAGTGGCTGATGTTTTTTCAACCTATGTATATAGAAAAGGTTTGTTAGAATCTAACTACAGTTATGCCGCAGCAGTAGGACTTTTTGAATCATTCGTTGCATTAACATTATTATTAATTTCAAACAAAATGAGCAAAAAATTAACTGATCAAAGCTTATGGTAACAGGAGGGTATCTACATGAATAAGAAAATATCTTTGTTTGATATTATTAATGGTTTTGCAATGCTAATTGTGGGTGTTATAATACTTTATCCAATTATTTATGTTGTTTCGGTATCTTTTAGTGATACCATTTATATTGTACAAAATAAAATCACTTTTTACCCTAAAGGTTTTAATTTAGATGCTTATAAAATGATTTTAGAGGATAATAGAATACCGAGATCTTATCTTAACACAATATTATACACAGCGGTAGGAACCATTGTAAACTTGTTAATGACAGCAATGGGTGCATATCCGCTTGCTAAAAAGAATTTCTTCGGAAGAAAATTTTTTGTAACAGCTATTGCTATCACTATGTTCTTTAGTGGTGGTATGATTCCTACCTTCATTGTTGTACAAAAGCTTGGTTTAATCAACAGCATGTGGGCTTTAATTATCCCCAATGCCATATGGACAACGCAGCTATTAATTTTAAAAAGTTTCTATGAATCAATTCCTCCAAGCTTGTATGAAGCTGCGATTGTGGATGGAGCATCAGAATATAGAATTTTATTTCAAATTATTATTCCGTTATCGAAGCCGGCACTTGCATCCATTGCTTTATTCTACTTTATGGGGCATTGGAATAGTTACTTTTTGCCTTTGATTTACTTAAATGATTTAGACAAATTACCTCTTCAGGTTATATTAAGAGATATGCTGATTGATAATACTGCAAGTAATCCTAATATAATGACAGCCGCAAAATTGACTCCAGAGGCCTTGAAAAATGCGACTATATTTATTTCTATGATTCCGGTTTTGATGATATATCCTTTTGTTCAAAAGTATTTTGCAAAGGGAATTATGTTAGGTTCCGTGAAAGGTTAATATTCATATTTTCATAGGAGGAAGCATTCATGAATATTTTAGTTTCAATTCCGAAAGGGGTTATTAGAGATACCTTTATTCCGGAGGATGTAATGAAACGCATCAACTCCATGGGAAAGGTAGTGTGGAATGATACAGAATCAAATTGGTCTTCGGAAGAATTACAGGATAAATTAAGAGATATCGATGTTTGTATATGCGGTTGGGGTAGTTCAGTGTTTAATGACATAGCGTTAAGATATGCTAACCGTTTAAAAATTATTGCTCATACAGGTGGTTCCGCTTCAAATTTTATTACGAAAGAGTTATTTGACAAAGGAATAAAGGTTGTTAGTGGAAATTGGTTCTTTGCTCAGTCACTTGCAGAAGGAACTTTAGCTTATATGTTAAGTTCATTGCGAGATATACCCTATTATAATACTGAGTTACATGAAGGTAGATGGCGTAATAACGATTATTATAATGAAGGCATTATAGACCAAACCATAGGTTTAATTGGCTTTGGTATGACTGCTCAGATATTAGTTTCTATGCTTAAACCATTTAATGTTAAGATTAAAGTTTATTCTGAACATAAGACTGATGAAATCTATAAGGAATTTGGGGTAGTAAGAGCTTCACTGGAAGAAATTATAACCACATGTAAAATCATATCAATACATATGGCACAAAGAGAAGATACCTACCACATAATTAACCGAGAGCTTCTTAAGAAAATTCCGGATGGAAGTATTCTAATTAATACTTCACGTGGTAGTCTTATTGATGAAGAGGCACTAGCGGATGAGCTTTCAAGCGGTAGGTTTAAAGCTGCTCTTGATGTTTATGAAATAGAACCATTACCAAAAGAGAGTAAATTAAGAGAATTACGAAATGTGATTTTGATTCCACATATGGGGGGACCAACCATTGACAGACGAAAGAGTTGCACCCAAGGTATTTTAGATGACATAGAGAGATTCTACAAAGGTGACAAGCTTGTATATGAATTAAATATGGAATATATATGCAGAATGACCAGATAATTAATGGAAATATAAATAAATTTGACTATTATAAACATATCGGTTAAAATGGTAATTGTGGAATAACACTAAAACTAGGTAGGTTGTAATATGAAAAATTATGTATTTAATAAAACTTTAC
Organism: Bacillota bacterium; assembly: GCA_023415475.1. Classification (GTDB taxonomy): domain Bacteria; phylum Bacillota; class Clostridia; order Lachnospirales; family Lachnospiraceae; genus Mobilitalea. Next base: position 11,633 of record JAEZKL010000152.1, read on the forward strand.
TTAAGATATTCATGATCTTGTTGCTTGTTATATCTATTATGTTTGTTTCAAATTACTATATTTATAAAAGTTCTATGAATGTAATGTTTGAACAAGCAGAGACTAATAATAAACTTGTTGTAAATGGTATTATCCAATCCTTTGAGGAAAGCTTTAAGGAAATAAATGATATTATATTTACTGTTGAATCATTACCCTATAATCTATATGATTTAAGTGGCCATGACAATATAAATATGAATAATGCCTATCTATTAATGAAAAATGTGAAACAAATTATTTCATCAGATTACATACATGACTTTATAATTTACTTTAAAAATTCGGATTTAGTATTAACATTAAGTGGAACAGAAAGTTTTAATAGTATATTTACTAAAAAGTATAAGAATAAAAATTATGCTCCCGAATACTGGAAAAATTATGCTGCTACAAGTCATCCGATGAAAATAATACCATCTGATTATTATAAAGATGAATGGTCTTCCAATGGAACCGATAAAAATCTATTAGCTATTGTAGCATCGAACCAGATCAGCCATTCTGTGGGTAATATTGTTGTTTTTGTGGATTTGACAAAGCTTTATGCTAAAGTTAATGAAAATACCATGATGCCCGGAACATCGCTAATCGTACTGGATAAGGACAAAAATGTAATCATTAATACGGATGGTGATAATGATCTAGAAAATATGGATAGTATTTTTTTCAATACCAGTAATAAATCTACCATTCAAAAAGGGGATTACAATTATCATTTGATAAAATCAGATTATAATTCATTTACGTACATTAATAAAGTACCTTATGGTTATGAAAGTTACCTATCTACGATTAAGCTAAATAAGATAATTCTATTTGTAACTACAGTCATTGGAGTTATTATATCGATCCTTCTTAGTATCTATATTTACAGTCCGGTAAAAAAGATTTTATGGTTGGTAGGTATGACAGATGGAAGCAAGAGTCAAAATAAATATAAATATATTTATAATAGTATAGAAAAAATGCAGCAGGAAAATAAGCTGATTCACAATAAGATGGACAATGTGAAAGAAGAGGTAATGAGAAGTATATTCTTTAAAATGATTGATGATATCACATTTTATAAGGATATGAAAGATCAAATTGATACCTATTTTAAAGCTATATTTTTTACCAAACAGTTTCTTATGATTGGGTTTGATCTTTTAAATACAAACATATTGAAAAATATGGTTGATGATAGCTTAGATATAATGCCTGATAAAATAAAGAAGGAAATTGAAAATTCACTAGTGAAGATAGGAAATGGAAATTGTTCTGTTGTTGTATTTTATATGGAAAATATGCAGCTTGTTGCACTAGTTGGTGTAGATGAGCAAATAAAAAGATCGAAATTATTAAGTGATATTGAAGGGGTAAAGGATCAACTCCAAAAGACTGTTTTATCGAACTATACAGTTTTAGTTGCAGTAAGTAAGTTCTATACGGAACCTCAGAGCTGTAAAGAAGCTTTTGAAGAAATCAAGCTGTGTTTTGCATATAGAACGATAAAAAATACAAAAACATTAATTGATTTAGAAAAAAATGAATATAGTTATGATATTTATATGCCTCTAAATTTTGATGAAAAGTTGTCTAATTGTATTTTAAGTGCAAATGCAAGTGAAAGCATAAAGCTTATTAAACAGGTAATTGATACAAATGTATCGAATAATGTAAGTAAAATTAAGTTCAAATACATAATTGATAATATATTTAATAACTTGGTCAATATTTTAGTTTATTTAAATGTAGATGGAGAAGAGCTATTGTCTACGGAAAGAGAGTTTAGAAGTAAAGCCCAAAATTGTAATAATCCCGAAAAAATCAGTGAGTATTTTGAAAATTTAGTCGAGATTACAACTAATAAAGTTCGTTCTGGAAACCAAAGTAAGCTTGATAAAGATTTATTGTTACAATATATTAATTTGCATTATGCTGAAAATCTTTATTTAGACAAAATAGCAGAAGTATTTAATACAACACCTAAATATTTTTCTAATTATTTCAAAAAGGCATTTGGTATTAATTTTGTAGAATATATGAACAAGATAAGATTATCTCATGCGAAGGAATTGCTTGAATGTTCAGAGCTTACTGTAAATGAAATAGGAGAACGAGTAGGATATCTCAATCCTAGTACCTTTACTAGTACTTTTAAGAAATATTGTGGTATAACACCTTCAGAGTTTAGAAAACAGGTAAGAGTTAGTAATATACCAAAGGATCTATCTAGATTAAAATAAATTTAAAGATTAAAACTCCTGCAAGGATGGGTCAATTTTGATTAAGGGAGTGAGCATAGCATATGAGAGAACGTAATTCACAAAAGTCAAAAGAAGATATACTAACGGCAGCAGAGATCCTGTTTGCTGATAAAGGAATCTATGGTACAAGGGTAGATGAAATTGCGAAAGAAGCCAATATTAACAAACGAATGATTTATGAGTACTTTGGCAGCAAGGAAGAATTATATAAAGCTGTTCTGATTAATGTATATGGTAGACTTGGCAATCTGGAGTTAGGTATTTTGTCGGATATGATAAGTCCTGTCGATGCAATTAGAAAGCTTATTCAGATGTATTTCATATTCTTAAAAGATAATCCTTCCTATGTAAGTCTTTTGCAATGGGAGAATCTGAATAAAGGAAAATACATTAAAGATACGGATTTTACCGGCATTAAAGACCCGACTCTAGAGCTTTTAAGGCAGATCATTAATAAGGGTATCGCAGAAGGAACCTTTCAAGTAGAGGTGGATACAGAACAGGTCATTGTATCCTTATTAACCTATTGCTTTTCCTATTTTTCCAATCGATATACCTTATCAACGCTTTTGTCTAAAAAGTTAGATGACGATGAAAATATTAATAAACGTATTGATCATGTAACCACCATGTTTTTATCTTATTTATGTAAATAGAAGGGATAGTTCATGTAATGGTAGGAAGGTAACCAATTTTTATCTAAAAGTAACTAACTAGTTACTTACATATAAGAGCTATAGTATGTCAATTAATAATTTTAACTTAACAATAGATAGATTTGTTACAAAAGCTAATATCGGCCCTTTGGCACCTTAATCAATTATTCAGAATAAAAGATGAAATGAGGAAAGTATATGTGGAATGAAGAATTATTAGATTTAAAATTATCAGAGCCCTCCTATAAGCTAATCGAAGATATGACAAAAATTGATGGTGACATATTAATACTTGGAGCTGGTGGTAAGATGGGACCGTCCTTAGCTCTCCTTGCAAAGAATGCAATAAAAGCGGCAAAAATCAATAAAAAAGTAATTGCGGTATCACGTTTTACGGATCCCGTAGTAACAAAACTAATGAAGGATAATGAAATTGAGACAATCAGTGTGGATCTACTTAAGCCCGGAGCATTTGACTTATTGCCGGAGGTGGCAAATGTAATATACATGGCAGGACGAAAGTTTGGTACAGATGGACAGGAGGCTTTGACATGGGCGATGAATGCATGGCTTCCTACTCTGGTTGCGGAGAAATATAAGAATTCTAAAATAGTAGTGTTTTCATCCGGTAATATCTATCCGATGATGCCAGTATACACTGGAGCTACGGAGAATATTAAGCCAACACCAATGGGTGACTATGCTATGTCATGTCTTGCACGTGAGCGTATGTTTGAATATGGTTCTATTGAATACGGAACAGAAATTTTTATTTATAGACTTAATTATGCAGTAGACTTGCGATACGGTGTACTTCATGATCTTGCTACTAATATTATGGAGGGCAAGCCGATTAGTCTTACAACGACATGCTTTAACTGCATTTGGCAAGGTGATGCAAATGAAATGGCTTTACGAGCACTATTACATACCGGAAGTCCTGCTGTAACAATGAATATAACTGGTCCAGAGACAGTATCTGTTAGACATGCAGCGATAGAGCTTGGTAAGCTACTTGGTAAAGAACCGATATTTGAAGGACAGGAAGCAGAAAATGCATTCCTAAACAATGCAGGTCAAGCGATGGAAACCTTCGGTTATCCTACCGTATCTCTAAATACCTTAATACGCTGGCAGGCAGAATGGATACTGGACGGAGGCCGCTCTTTAGGAAAACCAACACATTTTGAAGAAAGAAAGGGGAACTTCTAATGAATCGACATGAAAAAGCATTGTTAAAATTTGCAGAAGGTACGTTTATACCAGCACATCCCTTAGCACTAACCGCATCCAGAAAGCTAGATGAAAAAAGACAGAGATTGTTAACCCGCTATTATCTTAATGCAGGTGTAGGGGGCTTAGCGGTAGCAGTACATACAACACAATTTGAGATTAGAGATCCTGAGGTAGGTTTATTTGAAACGGTGCTACAATTAGCGGTTGAAGAAATTGAAGCATTTGAAAATAAGACGGGTAAGATAATAGTGAGAATCGCAGGCGTATGTGGTCCTATCGATCAAGCAGTAGAGGAAGCGAAAATCGCACTAAGACTAGGATATGATGCGGTACTATTAAGTCCTGGAGGCTTAAATCATCTGTCAGAAGAAGAACTGCTTAAGCGCAGTGAAGCAGTTGCAGGAATTATTCCGGTAGTAGGATTTTATCTTCAGAACAGCGTGGGAGGAAGAGCATTTACCTATGATTATTGGCAGAAATTCTGTGAAATTGACAATGTTATTGGAATTAAGAGTGCGCCCTTTAACCGTTATCAAACTCTCGATGTGGTAAGGGCGGCCACATTTTCAACCAGAGCCGATCAAATTGCCTTGTACACAGGTAACGATGATAATATTGTTCTTGACCTATTAACAAATTACAAGTTTACCCAGGATGGAAAAACCTATGAAAAAGGCTTTGTAGGAGGCTTATTGGGCCATTGGTCGGTATGGACGAATACAGCAGTTAAGATCTTTGAGATGCTAAAGGGTAGATCAAAGGATGAGGATATCAAGGCTGACCTGTTAACACTTGCCATGGAAGTAACCGATTGTAATGCAGCCTTTTTTGATACAGCCAATGGATTTAAAGGCTGTATCGCTGGCCTACACCTGATATTACAAAAGCAAGGGTTACTGGAGGGCATCTGGTGTCTGAATGAGAATGAGACCATATCACTTGGGCAAATGGAAGAAATAGAACGAGTTTATAGAATGTATCCTCATCTGAATGATGATGAATTTGTAAAAAATAATATGAAAAACTGGATTTAAGTAGGTACACCGGAATGAACCAAAGGAGAATGATTCTATGAATATCGGTGATAGGAAAGAAAGGGTTCTTGCTGCTATTGATAAAAATCGTGATACGATAATTCAGATTGGAGAAACGATCTTAAATCAACCGGAGATGGGGTATAAAGAAGTAAAGACGGCTAGTCTGGTAAAGGAGATTTTTGAAACACTTAGTTTAGAGTATGAAGATTCTCTAGCGATTACAGGCATGAAAGCTAATTTAAAAGGAAGAAGCAGTAAGCTTAAGGTAGCAGTAATCGGTGAAATGGATGCAGTGATTTGTCCACTGCATCCTAAGGCTGACAGGCTGACAGGAGCCTCACATTCTTGCGGACACAATGCTCAGATTGCAACTATGCTTGGTGTTGCTTATGGATTGGTACAAAGTGGCATAATGGAAGAATTAGATGGAGACGTGGCTTTTATGGCGGTTCCGGCGGAAGAGTTTGTAGAGCTTGAATACAGAGAGCAGCTTAAGAATAAGGGTGATATCAAGTTATTTGGTGGCAAACAAGAGCTAATAAGGATAGGAGCCTTTGATGATATCGATATGGCAATGATGGTCCATTCCCATGGTGGTACAACCGATAGAAAGGTCTTTGTTCATGGAGGTGGATCAGGCTTCGTCGGTAAAACAGTAAGGTTTATGGGACGGGAAGCACATGCGGGAGGGGCACCTTATGAAGGGATTAATGCTCTGAATGCTGCAATGATTGCAATTATGGGTATCCATGTCCAGAGAGAGGTGTTTAAGGATGAGGATGGTATTCGGGTACACCCTATCATAACCAAGGGTGGTGATCTTGTGAATATTGTTCCTGCGGATACTCGTATGGAGACTTATGTCAGGGGTAAAAATGTAGGTGCCATACTTGAAGCGAATAAATTAGTGAATAGGGCAATTGAAGCCGGTTCTTATTGTGTAGGAGCAGAGGTACAAATCAATGAAATTCCAGGATATTTACCCTTGAAGCAAAATAACAAGCTTGGTGAACTTTTTGCAAATAATATAGGGCATTTCATTGGGGATGAGAATGTGATCCGAAATGTAGATATGTTTGGCTCTACTGATATGGGAGATTTAAGTACAATCATGCCGGTGATACAACCTACCATGGGAGGTTTTCAAGGTCAGGCTCACAGTAAAGAATTTGAAATTGTAGATAAAGAAGCAGCATATATTCTACCAGCCAAAGCGATGGCCATGACGATAATCGATCTGCTATCTAATGAAGCAAGAGAGGGAATTAATATCAAAGATGAATTCATACCTGTGTATTCGAAAGAGACATATTTAAAGATATGGGAAGAGTTTTTTAATAACTAAGAGTAACCGTACTATAGTAGTGGGTCAAAGATAAGAAAGGAAAACGGGGTTATGGCTATTTATGATGTAATCGTAGTAGGCGGGGGTATTTCGGGAGTTATGTCGGCTATTACTGCAGCCAAAAATGGTGCAAGAACGTTGGTAATAGAGAAGGATGGCTTTATGGGCGGAATGTTAACAGCTGCTGGTGTAGGACCAATGATGACATATCATGTGGAGGATCATCAGGTTATAAAGGGGAATACGGGTAAGCTGATTGATCGATTAGTTGAGAAGAAAAAATCACCAGGCCATATCCTAGATACCATCGGATATACCTATACGGTTACGCCCTTTGATGCCGAGGGTATGAAGCATGAGCTTGAGCTGATGCTCCTTGAGAGTGGAGCCAATATCCTTTATCATACAATGTTGTCTAGTGTGAAGGTATCAGAGGGTAGGATTGAGAGCTTAACTATCAGCAATAAATCAGGGCTATGTGAAATAAGCGCTAAGGTATATATTGATGCTACCGGTGATGGTGACCTTTCCGCATGGGCTGGAGTGGAATTCACAAAGGGAAGAAAAGAGGATGGGGCTTGTCAACCGATGACCATGAATATGAAGATGTCCAATGTAGACATTGAAGCGGTGAAAGCATTTGTTAAAGAACATCCAGACGAATTCCCATTCCTTAAAGGGAATACAGAAATAGTGGATCAGGCATCCAGACTCTCTGTTAGTGGATATGAGAATATTGTTAAAAAGGGAAAAGAGGATGGATCACTGGATTTTAATACGGAAGCAATCCTTTTCTTTGAAACGAATAATCCCGGAGAAGTCATTGTTAATACAACAAGGATTAGAGGGTTAGATTCAACCGATCCATGGGAGCTGTCCAAGGCGGAAATCGAGGGTAGGAGACAAGTACGTAACCTTGAGAAATTTTTACATAAAAAGATTAGAGGCTTTGAAAACGCTGTACTGCTAAGTACAGGACCTAATATTGGGGTAAGGGGATCACGTCAGATTAAAGGCTTATATACCTTAACCTTAGAGGATATTGTATCTTCAAAGATCTTTGACGATGTTGTCGCTCATGGTGGATATCCGGTTGATGTTCATCATCCGGATGGGAATGGAGAAGTAGTAAAGGAAGAGGATAATATTACAATTGGTACTATGTACAGCGTTCCTTATCGATGTCTGGTCAACAATCAGATTACTAATTTAATAACTGTTGGTCGATGTATTTCTGCAAGCTTTGAAGCACAAGGTGCCATAAGAACAACACCGATTGTTGGAGCGATTGCAGAAGCGGGAGGGGTTGCCGCATATCTTGCAGCTATCAACGGACAAAAAACAAGTGATATTAATATAAAAGAAATGCATGATATATTAATAAAAGCAGGAGCTTATCTAAAGCTGTAAGATGATTTCTTTTTTGCTTAGAAACCAGTTCTGAAAGATCTTTTAAGTCAATCATCTGGTTGTCACCTAGATGATTTAGTCCGAAAATAGATTCAAAGCTCATATTTTGGAAATATAACTAAATCAAGGTAAGAATAATGGCATCCCTCACACAGGTTGGCGGACATTTACCTGTTTTTTAAGCCATTATGGGATGCATATTACCCTTACCTTCTCTGGTTATGAACATTATGCAACAGACCCTTAGTCACATATTAAATCTCCGAAAAAGACTGATTGATGAAAGTCGGGATGATCTGTTACGATCGGATTCCAGGACCCATAATGTGGTATCAGAGTTGAATCACCACACTTATAAAAATTACATCTTAAGATCTTTTGAGAGTTGAGATTGAAATCGTTAAAGTACTTTTGGATAAAATGAAAGGGGATTGATAATGTATATCCCCATTTTACCAATGAATCATCCATATTTTGTATGAATGCTGATATATTACATTCCTTTAGAGCATACTCGCTGATTAAGAGTCTTTTATACCTGTCAGAACCAATTCCAACTAAAGCAGCACCTGCCGGATTAATTTCAAAATTAATATATCTATCATCGGAAGCAGGTGAAGGCATTAGAAAAAATTCTAAGCAGCTATCCTTATATACTTCATTTGAAACTCCTGTTGCGGTAATTCGCATATTCTGGAAAGGCTCTAAAGCCTCCATCCTAAGATGGAGGGCAGTAGAAGTATATACTAATTGCGCTATAGCATAAGGTTGATAATCCTTATCCCAAGCAAAGTGATTTATCTCTGCTATGGGGACACTATTCCATAATGCATTATCATACGTCAGAATTTTGTCATTTACATTTTTAACTTTATATTGCTTCATAAGTTTGCTCCTATCGCTTTGCATATTCATAGGTGTCACTCCGAGCGCTGTTTAAAGTATCTGGAAAATTATATTTCCTCTAAGTATCTTTTTAAGTTCTCTAATCCAACGGTTATACCGGTTATGGGTTCTTCCATACCCTCAAATTCAATTGCCATAAAGCCATCATAGCCTACGTTCTTTAATATACGGAGGCATTGTGTGACTGGAACATCACCATGTCCTACAATGGTACCCTTTAGATAGTTACGGCTTCTTGATTCAAAATATCCCTGGCCTGGGTTGGGAAGAAGGCCTGATTTAACATGAAAATCTTTGGCATGTACATAGAAGATATAAGGTGCTATTCTTGCAAAGGCTTTTTCTGGTGCTTCATCGGCGCATAAGAAATTACCCATATCACCTAATAAACCGAAATTTTCATGAGCCACCATACGGTAAAGCTTTTCTACGCGCTCACTATCCTGACAGAAATATCCATGGTTTTCCACTGTAGTTCGAATACCCTTGGCTGCAGCATAGATTGTAATTTCCCTACATGCATCACTAAGAAGTGGTAATATGGTATCAAAGGGTCTGCCATCTCCCCTGGTTGCATCATGGCGAACGATATTGACGCCCAAAATCTCAGCAATATCAATCATTTTCTTAACTCGTTCAATCTCTGCTTGGGTATCACCATTACTTCCCAATATAAAATCTGCACCAAAGGTAAAGCAGGATATCTTGATACCTTGTTTCCCGCATTCTGTGGCGAGAATCCTGGCGTACTCTTCGCTGGTAGTACCTTCTGGTGGAAGGATATCTACAAATTCAATGGCTTCAAAACCGATTTCCTTGGCTTTTGCAATGCAATCAAACTGGGTCATTTTATCAGAAGTCATTAATTTTTGAAAACTATAGGAACTAACTGCTATTTTCATTATATTTTTTTACCTCACTTTATATAATTACTTCATGACCGGTTTTAGCCGATTCATAGATCGCATCCAAGATAGTCATAATATCGATACCATCCTGTGCCGGTGAAAGACAAGCTGTTCCCTCGGTTAAGCAAGCTACAAAGTGATTGATCTCATTTTCAAACAATCCATCAAAGCTTAAGGATGTTTCGGCATCTAGTGTAATATTGGATAAGTAATCGTTAATTTCATTGTATATTTCCAATTCGGGATTTAATTTGGCACCACCCTTAGTTCCAAATAACTCAATCTTGCCTTCATCCTTTTTAATATTTAGACTGAAGCTTGTCTCAATTGATAATACAGCCCCATTGTCAAAACGTATCATTGCTGTTGCAAGATCCTCTACATCGCAAATATCATTTTCAGTGGCACTGGATGCTTGATAAAACTTCTTTCCCTTGATATTTTTACGGTCAGCCAGCTTATGGAACGTTGCTCCGTATACAGAAATAGGTTTTGGGTTACCCAGTAAAAACCTTACAAGGTCAATGACATGTACACCCAGATCAATCAATGGACCACCACCGGAGCGTGATTTATCACCAAACCATCCGCCTGGGTTACCCTTTCTTCTCAGGTAGGTAGCTTTCGCATAGTAAATATCGCCAAAATAATCAGTATCTATAAATTCCTTTAATATTTTACAGTCGTTACCGTATCTTCTTACAAAGCCAATCATTAATAATTTATTATTCTTATCTGCAGCTTCCTTCATAGCTCTTGCATCTTCTGCAGAAACAGACATAGGTTTTTCGCACAAAACATGCTTACCCGCATTCAGTGCTGCTATGGTGCAAGGAGCATGCGCACTATTCCAGGTGCATACACTGACTGCATCAATTTCTTTAAGTGATAGCATTTCATTCATATCAGTAAAGGTATGTTTTATACCGTATTTGTCTGCCATATATCGTAAACGTTGTTCATTCAGGTCACAAAAAGCATAAAGCTCCACATTACTGTTTTTCAGATAACCTGCTATGTGTGATTCAGAGATAGAACCGGTGCCAATGATGCCTACCTTAAGTTTATTCATCCTATGCAATCCTCCTAAAGGCTTATTATTTTGTTATTAAGAAATGAAATAGCGTTTCTGATATCCTTTTCAGGATCATCCCCTACTTCTCGTTCTATGGTTAAAAATCCTTGATATTTGATATCATCTAAAGCTTTTAAATACTCTGTGAAATTAACATCACCTTCACCTAGCGGAAGTTCTATAAAAGCTTGACCGGATTGTATTTCTTCTTCAATGATGCCGTATACGATTTCAGGATCCTTCACAAGCAGTCTTCTGCCATCCTTCGCGTGAGTATGTACGATATAATCCTTGAGGGTATAAACTGCTTTCACAGGGTCATCACCTGTTACCATAACAAAATTAGCCGGATCAAGATTAACGGCAACCCCTTTAGAATGTAAACCATCGAGGAACTCCTTTAAGGTTACTGCAATTTCAGGACCGGTCTCAATCGCAAAATGAGCATCTAATTCGTCAGCAAAACGACTTAAAGTATAACAGGCTTCCTGCATTATTTTATATCGCTCATGATTCTTATCTTGCGGAATAACACCGATATGTGTGGTTATAATATTTGTTTCTAAATCCTTAGCAAGCTCCATGATACGCATAGATTTTTCAATAAGCAGCGGATTCTTTTCTTTGTTTCCGAAGCCATGGCCTAAATCACCACATAAAGCGGAGAATATCAGTCCATTTGATTTTACCATGTTAAGAAGTTCTTTTCTTTTGCTAGAAGTTAATTGTTCCGGTGAGAACTGACCGGAAGTAGCATACATCTGAAGACCTTTTGCTCCGAGTGCAGCAGATTTTTCTATTGCTGTTTTTGGATCCATTTTAAATGAATCTAGCATTACCCCAATTGGGAATTTGTACATAATAACCTTCCTTTCCGATGCATCCTATGAAATATTTTAGCATGCTTATTATACGGCATTTACGTTGTTAATTTTATAGCCTTATTGTATAATCAAAGTATAATACAGTAAAGAGTTGAAATTGCTACAAATTAACACGATATTGCTTGGGAAACATTCCCATCGATATAGATAGGAGAATGATGAATTATAATGATTCTTATGAACTGCATACTTACGAACGACATACTTATAAGGACCCTTCTTTTCCATTTATTTTTCATCTAGATACGATGAGTCCTTATCAATCGAGCTTTTTGTCTCATTGGCACGAGAATATAGAGATTTTATGTGTTATCGAAGGTAGTATCACAGTAAGGTCTGATGCAAATATTGTTACAGCTTATGAAGATGATATAGTGTTTATAAACTCTAATAATGTTCATCACATACAAACAGGAGAATTGAAATCGAAATATTTTTGTCTTATCATAGATTCAAAATTTTGTGAAGAAAATGGATTGAATACAGAGGAAATTATCTTTCAAAGATTAATCACCGATCAATATGTAAAGGAAAAGTATCTTATCATCACGGAAGAGTTTAGAATGCAAAAAGCGCTTTACAAGGAAGCGATTAAGTCTTTTGCTATGGAGATGCTAATTTATCTTTATCGTGAATATACGTTATCTGAAACTATGCTCTCAAATAAGAGTACAACAGAAAAGATCGTAATAATTAAAAAATCAATTCGGTATATACAAGATAACTATAATAAAAATATCTCGGTGACAGATATCGCTGCGGATTCGGGGGTGAGTAAGTATTATTTTTGTCACCTTTTCAAAGAGTATACAGGAATTACTACCGTCAAATATATTAATGTATTGCGGTGTGAGAAAGCGAAGCAATTGTTGCAAAGTGGTAAGTATCGAGTGGAAGAAGCAGCATATCTATGCGGCTTTGAGAATTTATCGTATTTTTCGAAAACATATAAAAAATATATGGGCTGCTTGCCTTCAACCTCAAAAAAAACATAAAACTAACGCATTAATAAAGTGGTTTAGTTCAAATCTGGTTGTCGCCTTGAAAAAGAGAGGACGAATTTGTCTTCTCTTTTTATATGCTCAGTAAGCACAAGTTCTGAAGTGTAAATACCCCCAATCCGCTCGGCACTGGGAAGGATACAGTCTAAGCCAAGGGTGTCTATCGTGGGAAGGCATCAAGGTTATGAAAAGTATTCATTTTTACTCTATTATCAACTCTAATATGTCATGATAAAAATTCATATGTTATAATTAAAATGCTAAATTCTTCAATATTGAAGCAAACTACTGGATAGAGAGGCAGTGAAAGAAAAGAATGAAATACATAGAGGGTAAACGGGTTCATATACCGGCGAAAACAGAATATATTAACAGAAAGTTTCTGGATATCCAATATGCCGATGGAAATGAAAGAAGACAGTTGGATCTATATCTTCCGAATGAAGGGGAGGGACCCTACCCTGTTGTCATAGATATTTTCGGAGGTGGATGGTTCTTTGGCAATAAGAGCTCACATAAGCTTGAACCGGCATTACAACTGAACAGAAAAGGCTTTGCAGTGGCCAGTATTAACTATTCCCTCAGTTACCAGCAGCAATTTCCGGTGCAGATAGATGAGATTAAGGCTGCGATCCGCTATATAAAAGCCAATGCAGCAAAGTATGATCTGGATCCCAACCGAGTTGCCTTGATGGGGGAATCCGCCGGAGCACATTATGCAGCACTCTGTGCATTGTCCTCTTCCTGTAATATGCTGGAGGATAAGGAAGCCTGGGGAAATGCACAGGTCACCAGTGAAGTACAAGCGGTGATTGCAGTGTACTGCCCCACGAAACTCGATATACTCAAAGAAGAACTGGATGTATTGGGGCTCGAACCCACCTTTTTGGAGGTAGGAGAAGCGGATTCAATGGAAGGGATGTTGTTTGGCAGGAGAAGACCGTCAGAGGTGCCTGAGCTGGTTAAATTAGCAGACCCTCATACCTATGTAAACAAAAACTGCCCGCCGTTTTTATTCCTTCATGGTGATAAGGATCAATGTATCCCTATTCTTCAAAGCATGACCCTGGCTGCATCGATTAAGCAGGCAGCAGGTCTTGACAGAGTGGAATATCACATCATTGAAGGAGCAAGGCATAATCTGGCTGATTTTGAGACAGAGGAAATCTATGAAATAGAAGAGACCTTTTTAAGAAGAGTATTTGCAACTATGCAGAACAATGACCCTATAACAGCGAGGAAATCCGCAGGATTTTCGAGCCTGTTCTAAACACATGATACATATAATTCTGCGAAGCTGACATTTTTGGATAGTTACGAGTATTTAGTTTATCAATGGAAACATACCTTATGAAAGAGAAACCGGACATCGTATTGTTTATAAAGGAGGGTTTTATGTATCGAATGGTTATTGCTGACGATGAAGAAAAGATATTGGAAGGAATATCAGAACTATTCCCATGGAATAATATTGGCTTTCAAGTTGTAGCGAAGTTCACGGACGCCAGAAGTGCATTATCCTATATTGAGAATAATCCGGTGGATGTGGTTATGTCCGATATCTCAATGCCTGATATGAATGGCATTGAGTTGACGAAGGAGCTGAAGCGATTTCCGCATATTAAGGTCGTCCTGTTCAGCAGCTATAAGGATTATGAATATATGCATGCTGCAATTCTATATGGGACCTATGACTATTTGCTTAAGCCGATTCGTTATGAAGAGCTGGTAGCCTGCTTTGAGAGAATTAAAGCGAAGCTGGACGAAGAACATCAGACAGAGGTTATAAAGCCAAAAACATATTATAGCGAGATTATCCAGCGAGTGGATGATTACCTGATTAATAATTACCGAAAGGCTTCTTTGGAAGGTGCTGCGGAAGCAGTTGGACTAAGTCCCAATTATCTGTCAAAGGTTTATAAAGAAAAATCGGGCTCCGGATTCATGGAACGGCTGAATAAGATTAAGATGGAGAAAGCCAGTGAGCTTTTAATGGATCCCAGCTATAAGCATTACGAAGTAGCATTTTATGTGGGATATGATAATCCAAAGAATTTCTCCAGGGCATTTAAAGCCTATTTTAATGTGAGTCCAATGGAGTATAGAAACGGTCAAAGGAAGGGGCACTAATTACTACATGCTTAAGAAGTTTTTTATAAAACGTTTTCAAACCTACGCGTTAATTATGATTATACCTATGCTGCTGCTTTTTATTATCATGGGATACCTTCTGATTGATACACAGAAGAAGGATTTTGAAAAGATGGGAGTTCATACGATAGATAGTATAAACCAAAACATTATCAATAATATTTATAGTACCATACATCAACAGGATACTATCCTCAGAAATGAACAGCATAAGCTTTCTATGAAGAAATTATTAAGTCATGATTTACTGGAGTATAGGGATATTATTTTTATGAATGCCATGACAAATTTCTTGAAGAGCTACGAGAACTCCTATTCGTATATCCATTCCATCTATTTATATCTGGATGGTTTGGATAATTTACTGTCTTCTTCTTCCACTGAATTGGCCACTTTTAAAACCTATTATGACATCGGGTGGTATGACCAGTATAGAAAAATACCGAGTGACAGCAATCAGTATATTGAAACAAGAAAATTACAGCGCTACAGCTACGATGTAGAAAAGGATGTTATCACCCTCTACCAGCGAATGTCCAATGCTAAGGGTGTAATTATTTTGAATGTTAATAAGGATGATTTTAGTGAGAAAATTCTTACGATGCTAAATTCTGGTCAAGGTGTCTTTCTTCTGGACAAAAAAGGAGAAGTATTATTTAGCAGCAGTAAAACAGCAGCATCTGATGTCGGTACAAGGGAAGGCTTTTTCACAGACATCGTGAATGAATATGTTTCAAAGAACAAGTCTTCTTACAATCAGAAGTGGGTTAAATTAAACGGAAAATCATATTTGTTTTATATAGAGCCTAATGACCAATTCCAAACTTATATGGTATCAATGATCTCTTATGATGCCTTCGCTGCAAGCTTGAAGGATTTCGTAGGGCTTTCTGCTGCCATCTTTGTTATAAATATTTTTATTATCATGCTGCTGGCTTGGATTACGACGAAAAGTGCATTTAAGCACATAACATATCTGGTGGATGTGTTTAGTGCAGCTGAAAGAGGAGAACCAATTGAGGAACCGCAGCCTGTTGTGAAAGATGAGTACAACCTGATACTGAATAATATATTGTTCCTCTATATTAAAAGCAACCAAATGCAGGTTGCTTTATTGGAGAAGCAGCATCAGAGCCAGGTTTCTGAATTGATGGCCCTACAATTACAGATTAATCCTCACTTTATATTTAATACACTTCAGACCATAGATCTGGAAATTATGAAGGAGTTAGGCGGGCAATCTACTCTGCATACCCTTGTTCAGGAGCTGTCACGAATCATGAAATATGCATTGGTGGACCCGACAGAAGCAGTGACCATGAGGGAGGAGTTGAATTATTTAAAGGCCTACTTAGAGATTCAGGAAGTCAGATTTAATAATAATCTTGTTACCTATTATGAAATCGAGGAAGCTCTTTATGACAATTATGTTTTTCGACTTATGCTCCAGCCGATGGTTGAAAATTGTGTTATCCATGGAATAAGGTCAGTCAATCAGCGATGCTACATCAAGATTAAGGCATACAGAAGAAACGATGAAATATATATTTGTGTTATTGACAACGGTTGTGGAATGTCGAAGCAGTACCTGAAGGAGTTAAAAGAAAAAATCAATGATCCTAAGGCAAAAAACATCGGTTTGACTAATTTAAATCGGAGATTAATCCTGCATTACGGAGAGGATAGCAAACTGAATATTCAAAGTAAGTCAGGTATGGGGACAGCTATCTGCTTCCGCATACCGATCCGGATAACGGAAAGCAATGAAATACTCTAAACGATGGCTATTTCATTATGAAAAACATGAATATCTTCATAGAATATGAAGAATAGAATAAAAATAAAAAAAAATGATACCATGGGGCAAAATTACCGTAATTTATGAGTTCTTATGATATTTGGGATACCTGTTCGTTTCGGCTTATCGATGCTAAGATAGTATCATTGAAAGAGCTTATTGCCCAATTGGAATAAGTACACTCAATAAAAAAATGGGAGGTATTAAAATATGTTTTTGAAAAAAGTTACTACAATTATTCTTGTTGCGGCTATGACGGTTTCCTTAACCGCATGTGGCAAAAGCAGTTCTACCGACAGTACCAAGAACGATACTGGTACAGAACCTACAAAAGCTGTATCTACAGACAGTGGCTCCGCTACTTCTGAAGAGCATGAGCCGGTAAATCTTCGCTTCTCCTGGTGGGGTGGGGATGCAAGACATGAAGCAACCTTAGCCGTAATCGATCTTTTCGAGCAACAGTACCCGTGGATTACAATTGATGCGGAATACAGTGCGCAGGATGGTTACAACGATAAGCTTATGACTCAGTTCTCTTCCGGCACCGCTCCTGACATTATGCAGATGGAAACTGGTGCCGCTCCTGAATATTATAGTCAGGATCTGCTCTACAATCTGTCAGAGACCAGTATAGATTTCTCTAACTTTGATCCGACATTCCTTGTGAATAACGGACAATTTGGTTCCGGCAGTCAATATGCGATACCTACTGGAAAGGCGGGTTCCGCAATCATCGTGAATAAGGATTTAGCAGATGCAATCGGTATTGACTTTACACAGCAATACGATTGGGATCAGTTGATTGAGTGGGGTAAGCAGGTGCAGGCTTATGATCCCTCATTATACCTCATCCAAGGAAATGTAAGCTATATGATGCCATTCATCATGCGTTGTATGCCAAGACAGATGAATGGAAAGCCAATTATCAGTGCAGACAATCAATTGACAGTAACGGAAGAACAATTTACCAAGATGCTAGATTTTGTAAAACAATTATATGATAATAATGTAGTTGTCCCTGTTTCTTATATGGCATCCTACGGTACCAATAATCAGGATGATCCGAACTGGATTGCCGGTAAATATGTATCAATGGTAGGTTATACCTCTAGTGCAGATGTTATGCAGGCAGCTAATCCGGACCCTAATTATATCGCTGGTAATATGCCGGTGTTCGCAGATGCGGTAAGTGATGGATGGGCGAACGACTGTCCTCAGTTCATGGGTATTTATAAGAACACTAAGCACCCGGAGGAAGCCGCTTTATTCTTAGATTTCTTCTTTAATAATGAAGAAGCAGCTAAGACCTTAGGTACCGTTCGTTCTGTACCTCCGACAGCAAAGGCTCAGGAGATTACGGTTACCGCTGGAACGCTTAATCCTTTAACCAAGATGGCTGTTGACGTAAGCCAGCAATACAAGGGTTTTTCTGACGGTGGTAAGACAACCAGTGCAGAGGTAACAGCAATTCTTATCGATGCTTATGAAAGTGTTGCTTACGGTGCAAAGACTCCTACTGAAGCAGCGAAGGAAGTCGTACAATTAATCAATAATTATTTATCCGCACAATAGAGCTACATAGCAAATCCTTTCAGTGATCAGGCTGCCGCTAAATAATGTTATGTAATTTTACATTGGTCATTATTTAGCGGCAGCTCTTTTAAATAAGCGAGCGAGGTGATACACAATGAAAAGTTCATTACTAACAAAAAGAGGTCATAAGGCATACATATATATATTACCTTGGCTAATTGGCTTAGCAGTATTGCAAATATATCCTTTTATAGCTTCACTATTTTATTCGTTTACCGATTACAATGCCTTTGGAAAAATGAATTTTATTGGTTTTAATAATTATATCAAATTATTTACGAAGGATGCTGAATTCTACAAATCCTTGGGTGTGACCTTGAAATATACATTGTTCACCGTACCAGGTAAAATTGTTTTTTCGTTAATTGTTGCTCTCTTATTAAACCGGGCAAGAAAGGGTATCGGCGTAATGCGAACTATTTTTTATCTGCCTTCTTTATTTGGCGGAAGCATTGCCGTTTCAATCCTTTGGAAATTGATGTTTATGGATAATGGATTAATTAATTCACTTATTGGTATGTTTCATATTGAGCCTATCTCATGGTTAGGAGATCCTAACGTGGCATTATTTACCATTAGCACCATGGAAATGTGGCAGTTTGGCTCTTCTATGGTAATGTTCCTTGCAGCATTAAAGAATGTTCCTAAATCGTTATATGAAGCGGCGGGAATTGATGGTGCAAGCAAAGTTCAGAGTTTCTTTAAAGTAACATTTCCACAGATTACTCCAATTATATTCTTTACAATAATTATGCAGACAATCAATGCATTGCAAAACTTTACCTCTGCATTTGTCATTACAAAGGGCGGTCCGGTAAAATCCACATATATGCTGGGTCTGAAGCTTTACTACGATGGCTTCTCCTACCATAAGATGGGATATGCAAGTGCCTCTTCTTGGATAATATTCATGCTGATCCTGGTTATTACCCTGATTCTGTTCGGAACTCAGAAGTACTGGGTGTTCTATGAAGATGAAAGTAAATAACAATAACTGCTATAAGTGGGAACAGATCATGCTGTTAGAAAGAAGGCGAGAATTATGAACAAAAAATTAATTAAGAAAATACGCGGGGATTTCTCCTATACCTGTATAATCATAATAGGACTCTTGATGATTTATCCTCTTATCTGGATGTTCTTTACAAGCTTTAAATCCAATAATGAAATATTTGGTTCTCTAAAGCTCCTTCCGGAAGGCTTTAGTCTGCAGCCCTATATTAACGGCTGGACAAGTGCAGGAGGAATCAGCTATACCAAATTTTTTATTAATACCTTTAAATTAGTTATTCCTACAACATTATTCACGGTGTTATCCAGTACTCTCGTAGCCTATGGCTTCACACGTTTTGAATTCAAGGGCAAGAAGCTGCTGTTTGGAATATTGATTTCCACCTTGATGCTGCCGAATGCGGTAATCATCATTCCCCGATATACTATTTTCAATAAGCTTGGAATGATAGATAGCTACTGGCCATTCTACCTTCAGGCAATATTCGCCTGCTATCCATTCTTTACCTATATGCTGATACAGTTTATGAGAGGATTACCCAGTGAGCTTGATGAATCTGCTTACTTAGATGGCTGCGGAACGTTCAAGGTGCTGTACAAAATTCTGCTACCATTACTTAAACCGTCCATGTTTTCCGCTGGATTATTCCAGTTTTTATGGACCTACAATGATTACTTTAATTCTCTTATTTATATTAATACCGTAAAGAAATACACCGTATCCTTGGCGCTGCGTCTTTCCATTGATGCAGAGACCGTAGTACAGTGGAATCAGGTAATGGCAATGGCGTGTATTGCAGTATTACCGGTAGTTGTTTTATTCTTTCTCGCTCAACGATATTTTATTGATGGGATTGCAACAACCGGACTAAAAGGGTAAAGGAGATTTTGATATGGCTTATGCAACTAATCCGATTTTAAAAGGCTTCAATCCGGATCCGTCCATTCTCAGGGTGGACAAAGATTATTATATTGCAACATCAACCTTTGAATGGTTTCCGGGGGTACAGATCCATCATTCTACAGATTTAATACATTGGGAGCTGATTGGTCATCCGCTAGAGAGACTTACTCAGCTCAATATGCTGGGAAATCAGAGCTCCTGTGGTGTCTGGGCACCCTGCCTATCCTATAGTAATGGGATTTATTATCTTATTTATACGGATGTAAAAGCGTTCCTTGGTATGTTCAAGGATACCCATAATTATCTGGTAACAGCAACTGACATCAGAGGCCCCTGGTCAGAGCCTGTCTATCTGAATTCAAGCGGCTTTGATCCTTCCTTATTCCATGATGATGACGGTAAAAAATATTTGTTGAACATGGTTATGGATTATAGACGCTATAACTCGAAATTCGCTGGTATCGTATTACAGGAATATTCGGAAGAAAGAAAAGCTTTGGTAGGAGAGCCGGTGAATATTTTTAAGGGAACTCCCTTGGGCTTCACAGAAGGACCACATCTTTATAAGCACGATGGTTATTACTATTTGATTACTGCAGAAGGCTCGACAGAATATGGTCATGCAGTAACAGTAGCAAGAAGCAGGAGTCTAACAGGTCCCTATGAGGTGGATCCGATGAATCCGATATTGACGTCATCCCATGCCCCTGACAATCTGCTTCAAAAAGCCGGTCATGCGAGTATTACCAGCGGACATAACGGAAAATGGTATCTGGCTCATCTCTGCGGGAGGCCGGTGGGTGAAAACCGTATGTGCATACTGGGACGTGAGACCTCACTCCAGGAGGTTGTATGGAAGGATGGGTGGCTGCGTCTTGCAAATGGTAGTAATACTCCAAGTCTGACTGTAGAAATCGAAGGTGTAGAGGTTGACTCTACAATAGAAAAGCAATATTTAATGGAAGACTTTGATCAGGCCTCCTGGAGCATTCATCTGCAGACGCTGAGAGTTCCCCTTGCAGAGCGGGCTTCCTTAGTGGAGAGACCCGGATATTTACGCTTATATGGAAGAGAATCCTTTACTTCCTGCCACTACCAGTCACTTTTGGCACACAGACAGCAGAGCTTCTACTGTGAAGTAACCACTAAAGTGGACTTTGAACCAAAGAATTTTCAGACTATGGCCGGATTGGTCTATTACTATGATTCTTTAAGTTATTATTATTTATATATTACAGAGGATGAGAGATTAGGAAGAGTTCTTAGCATCCTGTCCAACGTATTGGGCAAGGGTACTCAGCCAATCGGTGCCGGTATTGCGTTACCGAAGACTGGCGAGGTTTATCTAAAATTAACGACAGAAAAAGAAAAAGCATATTTCTCCTATTCCCTGGATAACAAGGAATACATCCAGGTTGGAAAGGCTCTTGATGCAACGGTTCTTTCGGACGATTACTATGAATCTACCGGACATATTCTTTTTACCGGGGCTTTTATCGGCATCTGCTGTCAGGATCTATCAGGGCAGGGAGCATATGCAGACTTTGATTATTTTGAATACAAGGAGGATGACCATGAGCTATAGCAAGGAATTAATAGATGAATTAAATAAAAAGGCACAGCAAATACGAAAGGATGTTGTTATCAGTATCGGAGTAGGAGTTGCAGGACACATCGGGGGCTCCAATTCAGCTGCAGATATCATAACAGCATTGTATTTCCATAAAATGAAGCATGATCCGAAGAATCCCAAAATGGAGGATCGAGATCGTTTCCTCTTAAGCAAAGGACATGTTGGTATTCTGCAATATGCTGCCTTAGCGGAATCAGGATATTTTCCGGTAGAGGATCTTAAGAAGACCAAAGAGATCGGTTTTTATCTCCAGGGACATCCGGACGTGCAGAAGACTCCCGGCATCGAGGCGGGCACGGGTTCCTTAGGACAGGGCTTATCCATAGGACTTGGTATGGCTCTTGGTATGAAGCTGGATCAGATTAATCGAAAGGTATATGTCCTAGTTGGAGATGGTGAAATCGCAGAAGGACAAATTTGGGAAGCAGCAATGGCAGCAAGCTCCTTCAAAGCAGATAATCTGGTAGCAATTATGGATCATAACAGACTGCAGGCAAATGGTACTATTGTTGACCGCTTCAACACGAACCCTATCATCCCCAAATGGGAGAGCTTTGGCTGGAATGTAATTGAGATTGACGGGCATAACATGGAGGAAATATTGGCAGCACTGGACAAAGCGGATACGGTAAAGGGCAAACCTACTGTAATCGTAGCTCATACGGTAAAAGGAAAAGGTGTTAGCTTTGCAGAAAATGTAGTGGGATACCATAATGGAATGCTGACGGATGAAACATATGCTCAGGCACTCAAAGAATTGTCATAAGTGTGAATAAAAAGCGATTTACACTATTATTTATAATGATGCTATTGCAGCATTATATCGGGAATTAGGAGGATAGGATAATGACATATACAAATCAAAGAACGGCGTATGGTAATACGTTGGTGGAATTAGGGAAAGAGAACAAGAGAATTGTTGTCCTTGATGCTGACCTTGGTGGATCAACGATGGGAAAGCTATTTGAGGCAGCATATCCGGATAGACATTTTGAAATGGGTATTGCAGAAGCGAATATGACTTCGGTTGCTGCAGGACTTGCCCAGACAGGAAAGATTCCCTTCACGAATTCCTTTGCGGTATTTGCAGCAGGGCGTGCTTATGATCAGATACGGCAGACAATATCAATCGGAGAATTAAATGTTAAAATCTGTGGATCCTCAGCAGGTTTATCCGACTTTGGTGATGGCGCTACCCATCAGTCTGTAGAGGATTTAGCCATCATGAGGGCAATTCCCAATATGACAGTAATCTGTCCCGTGGATGCCAATGAAACAGTACAAGCGGTAAAAGCAATGGTAGATATGAACGGACCCTGCTATCTAAGATTAAACCGTAACGATTATGATAATGTTACACCTGAGGATAAGCCCTTCGAAATCGGTATGCCGAGTGTCATTAAGGAAGGCAGCGATATCGTAGTATTTGCAACCGGAATCATGGTAGGTAAGGCTCTGGAAGCGGCAGAGGAGTTAAAGGGTAAGGTTTCCGTCAAGGTAGTGAACGTAAGTACAATCAAACCCATGAATAAGGAAGCTGTGATTGCGATGGCTTCCGGCTGCAAAGCAGTGGTTACTGTAGAAGAGCATAGTATCGTCGGCGGTCTGGGCAGCGCAATTTCGGAGGTGCTTTGTAAAGAAGGCAAACCGATCGAGTACGTAGGGGTAAACGATACCTTTGGTAGTAGCGCTCATTGCTATAAGGATGTACTGGATTTCTATGGTCTGACAAAGGAACATATCGTAGATGCAATCGTAAAGATGGCAGATTGGAGGATATTATGAAAATTGGATTTATAGGACTTGGAATCATGGGAAAACCCATGGCAAAAAACCTTATTAAGGCTGGCCATGATCTAGTGGTTTATGATGTGATAAAGGAAAATGTGGAGAATGTGGTGGCAGCAGGTGCAACAGCAGCAGACTCTCCTAAGGCGGTAGCGACTGATTGTAGGCTGATTATTACAATGCTGCCAAATAGCCCCCATGTAAAGACGGTTGTTATGGGGGAGAATGGTGTTCTGGAAGGGGTATCAGAAGGAACGATTCTTATAGATATGAGTTCTATCGCCCCCAAGGCTTCCCAGGAAATTGAGAAGGCATGTGCAGCAAAGGGCGTTAGGATGATTGATGCTCCGGTATCAGGAGGAGAGCCGAAAGCAGTTGATGGCAGCCTTTCCATCATGGTTGGTGGAGAAGAGGAATTATTTAAGGAAGTATATGATATCCTGATGGTCATGGGTGCAAGTGCAGTGCATTGCGGCACAATTGGAGCCGGTAACACAACAAAGCTGGCAAATCAGGTAATCGTTGCTTTAAATATTGCAGCGGTATCAGAAGCATTTATGTTGAGCACCAAAGCTGGTGTTGACCCGATTAAGGTATTCGATGCAATCAAAGGCGGATTGGCAGGTTCCACCGTTATGAATGCAAAAATCCCTATGATTACAGAGGGTAACTTCAAGCCCGGATTTAAAATTGATCTACATATTAAAGACTTAAATAATGCAATTGAGACCGGTCATGAGGTTGGAGCACCCCTCCCCCTTACTGCTTCGGTCATGGAAATGCTCCAGATGCTACATGCAGACGGCTATGGACAGAATGATCATAGTGGCATCGCAATGTACTACGAGAAATTATCAGGAACACAAATCCGCAAATAATGTAAGGCTTGTATGAACGGATTAATTCTATCCTATATGGAAAAGGAGATATAATCTTGGCAGAGAAATCATATTTTGAGAGCCTATTTTCTCTAGAAGGAAAGGTTGTTATATTCACCGGAGCAGCAGGTGGAATCGGAAGTGAATTATGCGAAGGTCTGGCAAAGTCAGGGGCTACGGTTGCCCTATGTGATATCAATCAAAAGAGCTTGGATGAACTAAAAGATAACATCACGGCAGCAGGCGGGAAAGCCTCTACCCATATCCTTAATGTTATGGACAAAGAGAACATTCTAGCATGTGTTGATGAAATCAATGCGCTATATGGTCATATTGATGTTCTTGTAAATTGCGCCGGAGTTAACAAAAGAGAAGGTTTTCTGGATGTGGAAGAGGAAACCTATGACCGACTTATGGCAATCAACCTGAAGGGAACCTTTTTGATGTCCCAAACGGTTGCGCATTATATGAGAAAACAGAATTATGGAAATATCATTAACATCGGATCCCATAATACCGGCTGGGTATTGGGAGGCTGTTCTGTATATGCGGCTACAAAAAGCGGTATGGTTGCATTTACGAAAGCACAGGCAGTGGAACTGGCTAAATACAATATCAGAACGAACTGCATCAGTCCGGGACATATTCAAACCCCACTTACCACAGTTACCTGGGAGCATCCGGAAAGATCAAAATATCTGCTGGATCGGATTGCCATGAATCGTCCCGGTTATCCGGAGGATATAGTAGGAGTATGTATCCTGCTAGCCTCAGATGCTTCTGCTTATATTACAGGCTGCGAATACCGGGTAGACGGCGGATGTATTGCAGGTGGTCAGCCTTGGCCATATGATACAAAATATTAGTAGGTGTTAGTCAATCATCTTTGTCTATCACGTGATAGTAGCTTATGATATATAATATTGAGAAAAGGATGGATCAGGTCCACATAATGCACTATGTTGAGTGCTGTGGGAACCTGGTCCATCCTGTCTTATTTATATAACCATTTACTATGCTTCTTACCGATGATAGCGATGACCGGGACTATTAGCAACCAAATGGTTACATGTAAAGCATTATTATTTCATTTAGTGATTGAATCAAGTCTGATTTTCTTATACAATAGTGTCATCGAATTGTGCAATGAAATTGACAATGATGTAACCCGGCTGTTGTTGTTCTAGAATAAGGAGAGCACTTATGGAAAAATATAAATTAAGAATAATAGATATTGTTGAGGAAGCAATCGGAATCAAATCCTATTACTTTGAGAAGCCGACTGACCTGAATTGGTTGGAGGGGGCTCATGTTCATATTGGTCATGTCGGCTTTGATGAAGGGGAGCTACCCAATAAAGCCTTGGTGCGCCATATGTCCATCACCACATTACCCTCCGAGAATAAGCTTGGGATCA
The DNA here is from genome assembly GCA_023415475.1 of Bacillota bacterium. Lineage (GTDB taxonomy): Bacteria > Bacillota > Clostridia > Lachnospirales > Lachnospiraceae > Mobilitalea. The sequence goes on from JAEZKL010000152.1 coordinate 37,555, forward strand.
CAACAAAAGTGCCGGGAAGCAACTCGCAGTTCAAGATGAAATTGTCCGAGCTGAAGATAGGAGATGAGGTAATCTTCTTCAAATTTGGCTCGCGGATGTATTTGAGGCGTGTTAATCGTCCGCTCATTCTGCTTTCGATGGGAGTAGGTATGGCTACCATTCGCCCAATACTTCTGGCCTTTCTAAAAGATTCATCGAATATTCCTTCCTTGATTAATGTGAATGTGAATTCCACCGGTGAATTCCTTTTTCGCGACGTACTTGACCCATTTTCCGGTGATACCTATAGCAATTACTGGTTGAAATCGCGCCGTGACTTTGTCGACCTGCTTTCAGAGCTGGATCATAAGGAGGAAGCAATCTACTATATCGTAGGAAGCGATGAATTCATGAAGGATAATATTAAGCTCTTGAATAGTAGAGGCGTTCGTAATGAAGATATTATTCTAGATAGAAAAGAAGAAAAGCTTAAGGACTATTTTTTAAGTTAAGAAAAATAGATTTTAACTGTGGTAATCATCTGGAATGAACCAGATCGTAATAGAGAATAGGCTTTATTGCGTTAAGAAGGGATTCGTTGAGAATATGAGGAGCTTAATACGTTTCAATGATTATAGCAAGGAAGACATTATGGAGATATTCCAGATAGCAGATGAGCTTCAAAAAGGAAAGTATACAGGTTTTCTTTGTGGTAAAACAGTAGTGATGTTCTTCCCAAACTCCAGTATTCGTACAAGAGTAACCTTTGAAAAGGGTGTTTATTTATTAGGTGGACAGACGATACTTTTCCCTCCGGAGACATTGGATAAAAAAGAAGAGATAAAAGATGTGATAGGGTATTTGAATAACTGGGCAGATGTGATTGTGGTGCGTCATAATGATATCTGCCTACTGGATCAAATGCGTCATTATTCCGATGCTCCCATCATCAATGCAATGACAGATTGCAATCATCCCTGTGAGATAATATCGGACCTATATTCATTATCTAAGCTTAGAGTAAATTTCCTTGAGGATCACTATCTGTTTTGCGGAGCAAAGGGGAATATAGGAAATGCATGGAAGGAAGCTGCGCAGGTAATGGAATTAACATTATCGCAGTGCTGTCCGATCGGATATGAAATACAAGGTATTCAAACCGATACGGATATTCGTATGGCTATCAAAGGAAACGATATTATCTTAACAGATTCGGTATCAAACGAGATGCTTAATGATTTTAAAGATTATCAGATCACAAAAGAGATAATGGATAAAGCAAACGAAGGAGCAGTTTTAAATCCATGTCCACCCTTTTATCGAGGACGAGAAGTATCGCAGGAGGTCATAGACAGCAATTATTTTGTTGGATATCATTTCAAAAAATACTTACTTGAAATACAACAAGCTATTGTAATTTTTAATATGACGCATTAACGATAATGCACCCTGTAGTTGCCAAAGAGAACTTTATGGTTGGTAGAGCTTAGAGGAGATTATTGATATCCTGTTGTTATCGAAACAGGAAAGGGGCAATAGAGATGAAATTATCTGAGAAAATTCAATATTTAAGAAATAAGAACGGAATGTCACAGGAAGCCTTGGCTGAAAAATGTGCTGTCAGCAGACAATCTATCTCCAAATGGGAAATGGATATATCGCTACCGGAGACAGAGAAATTATTGGAATTAAGTCGCATATTCGGGGTTACGATTGATGTACTTTTGAAGGATGAGTTGACAGTTGACGGAGTAAAAGAAATAAAGTCATGCGGTAAATCATTAACCACGGAAAATGAAGGGATATATGAGGGCTTGCTTATTAAGGAGAGTATTGATAATGAGGATATTCTGGACTGTCTCAATGTGAATAAGGTTGAATTGTGGAAGACAGAAAATTCGCCTCGTTACTGGACTGCAATTACTTTTTCTTCGAATGTAGTGGATTTGCCGGAAAGATTTTCGAAGGTGATGCTTCGTGACGATAGGCAAGGTATCAACTGGTTTGTTGATTTTAAAAGGAATAATGTGAAATACATCGTATTTGGAGGATTAATTCTAAAATATACAATCGGAAATGTGGAAGAAAAAAACAGAGTTATGGAGCAATGCAAGATGCAAGGTATTCCTGACTATCAGATGGATTGGCCGGAATAGATACCGTTCATTTCTCTGATTAGGATTGGAACCTCCGTTTAATTACATTAATATAGGAAGGGGCTGTTTCATAACGTAAGTTAACGATGTAGGAAAGGCTAATATGCATCCCATAATACACTGTTTGACGGACAGATTGTTGTTTTGTATGACAGAAGCAAACATTTTTTGTTTGATAATGGCA
>JAEZKL010000044.1 GCA_023415475.1 Bacillota bacterium
TCCATGACCTGAATGTGTTGCATTAAATTTCGCTTAACAGATGAAAAAATGTTCATAAGCACCTCCAAAAAAATATATATTTAAAGGGCTTCGCCGCATTTTTTTAATCATTTGTCAAGTGATTTTCTAAAAATCTCTATTAAATTTTCAAGGTGCATTTGTTAACTTAATGACATTGTCATTCAAGCGAGAGCGTGTTGCGAATGAATTATGTTCTGTATCATGCTATCATATTATTAAATGTGCAAATTGTCGATACCTTATTCTTAAAGGCTTTTGACACTCCAAATCTTAATCCAATAATCCACGTACGTAATTAATACATTCCGATGTGCCCTTGACAGGATCACCCGATTCCTCATATTCGATGGAAAGATAGCCGGAATAGCGATTCTCTTTGAAATAATTGATTATATCGGAGACAGGTACATCTCCTTTACCTAAGACAACTCCCTGATATATACTGCCATCAAGTGCAGTAAAGCCCTCTGCTTCCTCCGTCTTCTTTAAGTCCTTCAAATGAACAAAGCCAATCCTGTTCCCTAGATTTTTTACAGCTTCCAACGAATTATCATTTGCCAGAAGGAAGTTGCCGATATCTGCATTGGACTTTAAAGCGGTCGAACCTACTCGGTCGAGGATCCGTTTTACCTGCTCGGATTTTCCCACCAGAGGACCATGATTCTCAAGGACCATTGTGATCCCCTTTTCCTCCGCAAAGGGTACCATCTCCCGGTAGCATTCTACAATCCAATCCTCCGCTGTTTCAAGTGATACGCCTTCCTTTAGGTTCCCGCTGAACACTCTCATAATGTCGGTGCCCAGTGTCAGAGCCGTATCCATACATTTTTTTATGTATTGAAGCTGTTCCCTTCGTTCCGAGCTATCTGCAAGTACAAAGTCATTGCTGACCGAGTAGGACGACACCCGGATATCCAGCTTTTTCAGAAGTCTGTTAATTTCTTCAATATCCTCTTCCCTGACAAAGCAATCTAGAAGCTCAATTGATTGAATTCCGTTCTCATGGCAGAAATTGATAAAGTCAAATATGGTGATCTCCCTGCTAAAAAGTTGTTCCTGCAGGCACCATGCGCTTACTGATAATTTCATAGCTGCTCCCTTCTACCGCTCTTCGGTATCATTACAGTATTACTTCATGTCCGGCTTGGGCCGATAGATAAATCGCATCAATTATTCTCATTAGTTCAAGTCCGTCCTCTGCCGGATTCAGACAGTCGGTTCCGTCTTTAATACAGCTTATAAAATGCTTTATTTCTTCAATAAAATTATGTTCAAAACCACTGCCGTTCGGGTCAAGCAAAGGCTTTGAATCTCTAAGATAATTTAATTTGGTTTCATATAATTCAAATTCCGGCTCCATTTTAGCACCGGCCTTATCCCCGTAGAGCTCGAGATAAAGATTATCTCCCTTCAAATTCTGTACCCAGCTTGTCTCGAAGAATAAAGTCATTCCGTTGTCAAATTTAATCATCGCTGTAGCACAGTCCTCCACGTCATTGTATTCACTGTAGTCGGCGGAATTATATTTTGATATTCCTTTGATTTCCGGTTTCATTCCCATCTGACTGAAGGTTGAGGCTGTAACGGAAACTGCTTTCGGTTTGCCGGAAAGATACCGGATCAGGTCGATCATATGTACACCCAGATCGATGACAGGTCCTCCACCAGATCTTTTCTTATCGGAAAACCATCCTCCGGGATTGCCCCATCTTCTCAGGCATCCGGTTTTTGCATAATAGATATTGCCCAAATCTCCCGAGTCAATGATCTCTTTTAATGCTTTCGCATTATCGCCAAATCTCCTGCAGAAGCCTACCATCAGAATTTTTCCTGTCTGTTTGGAGACCTCCACCATTTCCTGTGCCTGGTCAGCATTGAGAGCCAGGGGTTTTTCACATAATACATGCTTACCGGCCCGGAGTGCTGCGATACTTGCAGGAGCATGAATGTTGTTCCATGCTGTAACACTGACGGCATCAATCTCCTTCATTTTCAGCATTTCGTTATAGTCGGTAAAAGTATTGGGGATATGGTACCTTTCCGCAAATTCCTTCACACGTGCTTCGTTGGTATCACATGCCGCTATAACCTCCACTTCCTCCAGACGAGTGTATCCCGACATATGCATGTTACTGATGCTTCCCGTTCCGATGATTCCGATTTTTACTTTACCCATAATATCCTCCATTCCGCCTTAAAACGGCGATTTCTTCGGTTATGCTGTTAATCCTTCGGTTAAGCTTTAATATTCTTCCTTCTAAATTTGAGAAAGATACTGCTGCATTCGATTGCTCACAATACTTCCGTCCAGCTCATTCGGTCTTATGTTATTTTTGACACAATAAGCAGCGGCAATCCCTGCCGCCTCCCCCATTGCTCTGCAGGTGGGCTGTATTCGGATGGAAGATTGCGCGATAAAGGTCGACGAGATGCATCTTCCGGCGACGATGAGATTTTCAAGACTGTCCGTCACCATACACCGATAAGGTATCTCAAAATATTCTCCCCGTTCCATCGGTCTGATGCCCAATTTATTTTCATCGATCAATCCGTGAATATCAATCGGATACGCCGTTCTGGCAATGGCATCCTCGAACCTTGCGCGGTTTATATAATCCTTTTCACTCAGAATATATTTCCCCTTTATTCTCCGGGACTCTCTGACTCCGGGCAGCTCCGCCACCGACATAAGGAAGCTTTCTTCAAATCCCGGCAGATATGCTTTCAGGAAGCAATACAGTCTTTTTATCATCGATCTCCCGGTGATCATAGCCTTGCTGATCGATGCCGGATTCAATGTATCATAGATATCCGGTATTTCCGGACAATTGAAGGACATAACGCCGGGCATGCCGGGTACCGTGAAGGCTTGAAAATACTTTCCGTCAGGATACTCAATCGTGTTATCCTCCAGTGCTTTTCTGAATATCCTACTCAATGGGGTTTCCCGCTCCCAGACAGAGGCTATTTCAACAAGAGGATATTCCAGTATATCAGGCTCCCCTATTTCCTTCAAAAATCCCTTCAGCCTCGCAATATCAATATTGCCGACCATGAAACGAAGTGACATTGCCTGATTGTTATGCTCACGTTCATCCCCGCTAAAACAGGGTACGCCGGAGCAAAAGGCGACATCGGCATCACCGGTACAATCGATGAAGACATCCCCGTTGATCAATTGAAGCCCGGATTTATTATGAATGAGTATTCCTTCCAGTTTGTTATCCGCAACCAGTGTGTCGACCAGGTCGGTACAATACAGAATATCGCCCCGGTGCTCCATAAAGAGCTCCTCCAGGGAAAACTTAAGCATCTCGGTATTGAACCATCCGTCATTCCCGTAATTGTCATCTGCCGCATATCCTTCCCCGGCCATTTTTTTCTTCAGGATTTCATTAACATAGGACTGCCCGGGCTTTCCCTCTATACCGATATGCATCATTGGAGTAACCTGCCCTCCGGAAGCGCTGCCTCCAAGGTATGAGCTTTTCTCAACAATCAGTGTTCTGGCTCTCTCCATCGCGGAAGCAATCGCCGCGGCAGAGCCCGCGGTTCCTCCACCGATCACAACCACATCATATCTTATTTGCCCTGTTATATATGGAATTTCATATCTGCCATTTTTCATATTCTACCCATCTCCCTAAGATTGTCCGAATAGATCAGGCATGCTTCATGCAATAATAAACCGCGCCGACCATACCTGCATCATTGCCAAGCTTTGCGGCTTCCAGTTTTACCGTTCTGGCATAAACCGGCATAACGCAGCTCAGCACCTTTGTCCGCAGCGGATCTATGAGTTTTTCCTTCTGTGCACTGACTCCTCCACCGACCAAAACGATCTGAGGGTTGAAGGTATGAATTATGCCGATAAGTCCATCCGCCACATAGCCGATCCATCGATCCAGGATAATATCAAGATAGCCGCCATTTCCTGCAGCTTCGAAAATCGTTCTTCCATTAATGTCTACCCCTGCAAACTGGCTGTTGTCCAGCTTACCGGCTTTCTGTGCCTGCCGTACCATACCGATCAGGGCAGATACAGACGCGTATTGCTCATAGCAGCCTCTATTGCCGCAGCTGCACTTCTTTCCGTTGTTACGGATGGTAATATGTCCAATCTCACCCGCTCCTCCGGCTGCTCCGCAGAGGATCTCCGAATTGGCGATGATGCCTCCTCCGACACCGGTTCCCACCGTTATTACCACGACATCGGAAAGACCTTGGGCGGCGCCGACCCATTGCTCCGCCAATGCCGCACAGTTAGCATCATTCATAACGGTAACCGGCCCCGGATAAATCCGTCTGATATGTTCCAGTATATTGCAGCCTTCCCAGTTTTTGATATGCCCGGCTGCACCTGCGACTTTTCCCTCTTTCGTATCAATCTGACCGGTCGCAGATACTCCGATTCCGCTGATCTGACCGTGAAGGAGCTTATTTTCTTCCATAAACTCGGACAATCTGGCAGTAACGGTGTCGATGATCGGCGTATCATAGCCGTCAAAAGCAACATCATAAGCAGTGGAGCTACAGACAGCTCCATTCTCATCAATAACACCTATTTTCACCTGTGTACCGCCGATATCCACTCCGATATATTTCATACAAGCGATCTCCCATTCCTGTTATTCGATAAATTCTCTTCTTATATGTCCTCTTCCGCTTCCGATTTTACCACCGTTTTTCAAGTGTTCTTTCATTCTCCTCTGTAAGGAGGTGTTCTCAGGTAATTCATCCAACGTCAGTGCTTGGTTCTTGAAGACCCACTGCTTATGTTCTTCGTTATCCGGTTCAAAGGAATCCAGAATAAAATCCTTTTGAAACCGTAATATTTTAGAGTGCTCCGGTAGAAATTCGGAGAGCATCGGATATAATAGCCAGGAGTTACAATAATAGTCTGCATCTGCATAATCAACGGCATATTGTGTAAAGAAGCTTTTTGCCATATGGTAAGATTCTCTGCATTTTGATTCCTCCAGCTTCGCATCCGAAGGAATATGTACCGATATTATTTTTTTGTACATCTCCTCTGTCAGCTCATATTCCAGCTCACCCAATCGAAATTCTCTCAAGGTCAGTTCTCTTACTGTCCACCACTCCCGGTCAAAGCCATAGGTACCATAGCTTTCATAATGCTCCTTTACGAACCTGGAAAAGCATCCCATCGTAGCGATATAGATACTATCCGGAATCCCTCTGCGCAAATATTCCCGATGAGAACGCAGCGCAGCATGCAGCATAAATGCCAGGCATATCAGTCCTCTCTGATCCTCTCCGAGTATTTTTCTGACTTCATGCAAGGCTGTGTCCCAATTTGTCTTTTCCCTTACCTGGGACAGATAATGCTCCAATTCCTTCTCAAATTGCCCGGCCTTCCATGTTTCAATTTCACGGATGACTTCCTCCGGCATGTCAATCAATTCACACAGCTTTCTGATGACCATATCTTTCTCCTTTAGCTTCTTCGAATTAGCATTAGCTGCGAAGCTTATGAAAGTGCTTTAACATATCGTTCTGTTATTTCCTTTGGTCTTGTGATTGCTGATCCGATTACCACCGCATGAACCTTTTCTTTCATAACCATCTTTAGGTCATCTACCTCCCAAATACCGCCTTCCGCAATCAAAGGTACCTGCAAAGTTTCTGACAGACGCTTAATTAATGGGAGATTTGGCAGATTGATTCCTTGGGTATCCTCGGTGTAGCCGCTTAATGTTGTTCCTACGATATCAAAACCGATTTCTTCTGCGTGGATCCCTTCTTCATAAGTAGCGCAATCCGCCATAAACAACTGGTCCGGATACCTTTTACGTAATTTTCTGAAAAATTCATCCAGTGAAATTCCGCCCGGGCGCAGTCTGTTCGTCGCATCCAGTGCGATGATTTCCGGACTCACCTCCATCAACAGCTCCACTTCCTTCTCTGTGGGTGTGATATAAATCGGTGAATCAGGATAATCCTGCTTGTATAATGCAATAATGGGTAAATCCACGGACTTTTTTATCTCTCTGATGTCCTCCGGTGTATTCGCACGAATTCCTACCGCACCGCCCTCTTTGGCGGCATATGCCATTTTCGACATAATAAAGGAGCTATATAACGGTTCATCCTTCAGAGCCTGACAGGATACAATCAATCCGCCTTTGATTTGAATAAGTATTTTATCATTTCTTTTCACTGTTATCACCTTCCTTGGTGTTCTAAATAGATTGGATTAGTCCAAGCTAATTAAACACACATCAACCTCTATTCAAATAGCCAATGGCATGGTAAGAGGCTTCGATTCCCACCTCAAACATTCTGCTCCAGGGCATCCAGACTTTTTCCAGTGAAATATCAGAGGCAACGGATGACAGGCAGCCTTCGATGTAGCGCTCTAGTTCTTCCTTCACTTTTGTACTGATAACACCATCTGTTTCTCTTACATCGAAGTAATTCATCCCATAGGCCGGTAAATACTTTGTTATATTTTTTCTGACAACGGAGCAATATCCGCCGTCTTCAATATATCGTTCCATCAGGAAGCTCATATGCTCTGACGAATTATTATAATAATATGCATGTACTCCTTCCGCTATTGCTGTTCCTAGCGTATTTGCCGACGTATTCCATCCGGCATAGCCGGCAAGCTGATTAAGAAGTTGATTCTGATTTAGGAGCTGTATCAGTTGAAGGTCTCCTCCATTTGCGTATGCATTATCTGCAATGGTCACAATTCTTCCTTCCGAAATTCTCTCTTTTATAAAATCAATCATTTCAGGAAGATTTCGTTCTACCATATATCCTTTTTCTATACACGGCTGTTCGATTGACTCCACCATCTTATCCGAGGGTGCTGTTACGGCAAGAATAATATCCGAATTTTCATAGGAATCCGTAAGCTGACATCCGGCTGAGAGTATCTGATACTTAATTGTGGTTTCCAAAGAGTTTCCTTCGTAGAGCGGTATCAGGACTTTCGAACCTTCGCAGGCATACTTTACATAAACCTTGGGTTTTTTCCCTTTAATTTTATTTACCATTCTGGACATCAGAGTAAGTGCTACCTCATCCGCTCCGGGATACATCAGAATACGATCCGTCAGTCCCTCCTCAGCAATTCGTATGCGTACCGCCTCCTGATCCATGGCTGCGTAGCCGTAAGCGGCCGAATCATCCTGTGGTATGACAAGTGCGTCAATAAGACCCAGCTTTACGAAATCAATCATTGTATAATTTAATTCTCTGTTGCATTCTCTTCGTGATACATAATCATTCAGCTTTTCACTATCGATCTTATTTAGGATGGTTTTCAATTCCACCCCGTCACAGATTCCCAGACGGCTTCTGTGAATCACATCGCCTGCCATGTGTATCATTTTTCCGAATTCCTCGTAATAATCAGGCTCTTCATCTGAGCTTGAATAATCCGGGCAGCGCATAATTACCTGAAATGCGTATATTAGCAGCTTGGGATTCTCCTTCTTTAATACCTTTACAAGAGACGCCAATTCCTTCAGCCGATTCTCCTCCGAGTAGTGAATTCTTGACGGAACCAAACCGCCGTAGAGCATCATATCCACCGAGAGGACTAGCCCGTCCGCATCCTTGCATTCCTTTTTTAAAAACTCCGCCACCTTTTTTACATCCGCAGGTTGTTTTTTATTCCCCAGTTGCTCAGGCCTAACAATATCTATATCTTCCTGAGCAAATAAACGCTTTGGGAAAATATAATTGCAAGGTCTCTCATCCAGTGGGAGTAATACGATTTTCTTTTTCATACTCCGGCCCCTTTCCCTACCTTAAATTTCTTTGTAAGCCCCTCGGTAAATCCTGACCGGTTTAAAGTCAAATTTTCCATAATAATCCTTTAGGATTGTCCAGTCAATCCCTATATTTTTCACACCCACATTACGTAAATGAAGCAGCGATTGCTGCAGGATGAAATCACCGACATGATTGCCCCGAATCGATTTTGCTATACCAATCGGGCCTAGACCGCCGCTGCCATCTGCATTTACATGTATTTTGCAAAAGCCCTTGATCCCCTGGTCCTGTCTGTCCTTTAACACAATAATTTCTTCAGGATTTCCGGAATTCTCAAGATATTCCTTCATTGAATCCTTCCAGCGTCCCGGAAATTCATCGTCCAGAAACTGGTAAAGCTTCTGCTTATCACCAAGCTCCAACGCTTCGGCAGTAAACCTTCCCTCAAAGGGTGATGTGTCAAACCTGTCAATATTATCGCTACAGGTAATATCACAGGTCAGATCATAATGATTCTCCGAATTGACCATAAATCCAAGGTCTTGAAAGAATGCCAGCTTCTGATCGTCAGGCGCCGGAATACCCGAAAAAAGATTATGATATTCCTGTCCCACATATATTTTGTGAATTGCTTTTTTCTCCAATGCCTTTTCGGCTGCCCTATACAGTCTCCTGCCGTAACCCCTGTTCTGATATTTCGGTTTTATAAATAAGGCAGTGATCCATGCGCTGTTCGATAATTCGGGCTGAGCTTCTCCGGATACCTTGCATATTATTACACCAAGAAGCTCTCTTCCATCCCTTTTCCGAATACAAAAGGTTGCCTCCGGGCAGAGCTGCTGATCAAAAAAGGTACTCTCCGCAAGGTGCTCCTCAGATACCATAAATTCCTCCGGAAAGCACTCTTTCCAAAGCTCCATGATTTCAGGAAGACTGTCCCTATGCAGCGGTTCAATGATATCATCGCTCTCAAAATTGACCGTCACATACTTCCACCAATCATATTCTACCAGATAGGACAGGTCAAAGAGCATACAACCGGTGGATTTCTGAAAGCACATCTTTACGGCCTCCGTCATGGAGGGCAGATTCTCTTCGTACTGCTTCAGGTACAAGCTTCCGACAATCGGAACAACACCCTGGGTAACCATAGCTGCTATTCTTCCCGAACCCTCCACACTGTACCAGTAGGCCGACTGATTTGCTTCCTCTGCCTCCTGCTCCGTTACGTAGGGATAATAGAAGCCTGACATTAATCCTCCCAGAAGTTCGGCATAGCCGGTCTGCTTATAATTCTCGGTATCAACCCAGGGATATTCTTCGGTCTTATAATTTCTTGACGCCCAGTTTGCTCCTACCTGATAATACAAAGGATACCAGGAGCCCGTATAATCCCAGAATTCAATTTTCTTCGTCTGTGAATCAACCAGTTTTCTGACCCGTTCTATAAAGCTTTTAATGATTCCAGCTCGAAACGTTATAAACTCCCCGAAGCAGTCTCCGTATTCTACCTCAAGGTTCCCCTGGTTATCCCTGATTCGATAGATATCATATGGCCAGTTACATTCTCTGCCGAGATATTTGTCCCATTTCTTCTTTGTTATTGGGCTAAAATCGGAGCTTAAGCCTACATAACGGACACGATCCAAGGTTATACCATCAATCATATATTTTGACATAATTTCATTCAACAGGGAAAGCTCATATTCACAAACCTCATCATTTGCTGGATTTACGAATATTTCATTGAAATCGTCGATACTTCCTACTGCTCTGATCGGAGATTTCTCTGTAATCTGCTGAACCACCATTTCATTTGAAGTATTGAGTCCGTACACACTGGACTGCCAATCTTTATGCTGCATGGCAGGCATTTTAGGATGAGGGTTACTCTTATTTCCTTCTGCAAAAACATCGGTGGAAGCATAGAACTTCATCCCCAGACTGTGAACTGTCTGAAGACATTCCATAAGATAATCCTTATCTTCAAAGGTATCATCATATTCATAATAATGAGGAGCAATCTGACTATCGTAGATTGCAAAACCTGTAGTATCCTTTACGCTCAAAATGACCGAACCAATCCCTGCATCCCTGCATTTTTCCATAGCCTGACGGAATTTTTTCGGGTCCGTTATCGTTTTTTTATTTGCCTCTATTTCTATCCAAATATAATAATTATAATTCATAAAGAATACCTTCTAACCTTTCACAGCACCGCTAATGGCCTCAATATAATTTTTCTGACATAACAGGAATACGATAACAATCGGTACGATAGAAATTACGGTTCCCGCAGCGATATAACCGAATTTATAGTTAAAGCTGCCGTTGAGATACTGCAGAGCGGTTGCCAGCGGATATTTCTTAGGATCCTGTAATACTATGATCGGCCACAGGAATTCATTCCATCTGCCGATAAAGTCAAAGATAACAATGGTGCTGACAGAGGGCATGATACCCGGCATCATGATCTGCCACCAGATTCTGGTTTCCCTTGCGCCGTCGATTCTTGCAGCCTCGATTAATTCCTTCGGTATCCCTATGTAGGATTGTCTCAACAGAATAATGCTGAACACCTTGACGGAACCAGGCAGGATAACACCTACCAGCTTGTTCAATAAATGCACCTTACTGATAATCAGATAATTTATGATCATACCGGCAGCAGCAGGAATAATCATGGATGCTATCAGAGCACCCATTATGATTTTCTTGCCCTTGAACTCCATACAAGCTAAAGGATAAGCGCATAAAGCCGCAAAAATAACGTCGATAGCGATCGAGGACAGTGTGATGATTAATGTATTCCCGATATACTTGGGAACGGATAGAAATTCAAACACGCCGATGTAATTCGAAAAGGTCGGGTTTGATACAAACAGGTTCACATCATAGATATTCTGACCTGATTTAAAGGAGGTGGATAGCATCCACAGGAAGGGACCGGCACATATAACGGATATCAGAATCAATATAATGTAACTTACGGTTGCACTGATTATTTTTTTTCTTTTCCTAGTCACCATAAGACATGCCACCTCCTTTTTTACCATATACAAAGACTATAATACTCAAAAGCGATGTTATAACCGCTTGAACCGCACCAATTGCTGCGGAATAACCGAATTCAAAATCAGTAAAGGCTTTCGTATAGGAATAGTAATTCATAACCAGAGTAGCATTAAATGGACCACCCTTGGTCAGGACATATACCACGTCTAATACTCCGACCGCTGATATTACGGAATTGAGAGAGCAAAACCAGATATAAGGCTTAAGAAGAGGCATCTTGATTTTAATCAGGGTCCTGAACTTACTTGCACCATCGACAGTCGCCGCCTCCTCAAGCTCCTTCGGAACCGATTGAAGACCGGCGAGATACATCATCATAAAATAGCCCAGTCCCTGCCAAATCGTAATAAACATGACACACAGCATTGCAGTCTTTCCATTTGTTAGAAACCCCAACGGGGTCTTAATGATTCCCGCGTCTAATAAAAAGGTGTTGATTACACCGCTAGGGTCAAACAAGAAGCCCCAGATAATCGATACAGCAACCATTGAGGTAATGACAGGAATATATATCAATGTACGGAATATGGAGATTCCCCTTAATTTTCTATTTACAAGTAATGCTAAAAGAATTGATAAAAATTGAATTACCGGTACTACGATTACAAATAAAATAGAATTCTTAATTGCGATCCAAAATTCAGGGTCAGCAAAGGCGCGCTTGAAATTATCAAAACCGATGAATTCGGTTTTTCCCAATACAGAATAATCAAAAAACATTAATGGCAGACTTCCGATAATCGGAGCAAAAACAAAGACGATTATCATGAGAAGAGCCGGTGCCATAAATAAGTAAGCTTTTATTGTCTGTCCGGTCTTTATTTTCATAAATACCTCCCTTTTTATTAGGAATACTCCCGGAAACTCCCATGCAAGAAGCTTTTTGTTAATTTTCCGAGAGTACTCCATCGCCTCTAGTATTGGAGGCGTCGTTTTATTCATGATAGTAGAAAGCTCGTGAAATGTGCTTTCTATTGTTGCTGCAATCAGCAAACTTTACCCACTGGTTAAGCGATGTTCTATTTTAAAAGACTGTTCACGGCCTTTTCCTGCAGATCCAAAGTAGATTGAATATCTTCGTCGCTGGTAATAACAGCCTCATATACTTTATTAACTGCGGCCTGGATGTCTCCCTGACCTTCAATACCCAAGGAATAATCCATGGACTTCTTGCTTACGTCAACAGACATTTTTCTGGCAACGCCTTCCTTTGTTGATGTATCGGAAACAAAATATGCATCCTCAATCGCTGCCTTCGTGGAAGGGAAGATTGCAACTTCCTTGCAGAATGCCAGCTGGCTTGCATCATTTGTAATGTAAGAAGCAAATTTAATTGCCTCTGTATGGTTCTTACTTGCTGTCGGAACAACTAAGTTCATAAGTGCATTCTGGCTGAGACCGGTGCTGCCGGTAAGAGGTTCAGCAATCTCGATCTGCTCATATACATCCGGAGCTTCATCCTTGATTCTTGATAAGGTAGAGCCTGATGAGCTGATGATAGCCAGTTTACCTGTCTCAAATAATTTTAATTCTGTATCCCAGCTGCCCCAGTTTGTCTTAGGCAGATAATCCGCCTCGGTCATTGCCTTATAGTTCTGAAGAAGGGCAACAGTCTCCGGTGTATTAAAGGCTGCGGACTTTTTGTCATCCGACAGGATCTGAATATCTTCCTGGAATAGCATATTGAAGAATTCGGATGGATTAAAGAGGTAAGCTCCGGTAGCATCCTTCATCTGCTTCGCCATCTCAAAGGAAGCCTGGAAATTGGTAGGGATCTCTGTGATTCCTGCCTTTTCAAACAGAGCTTTATTGTAGAACATGATGCAGGGTGATGCATACCAGGGAAAAGCATATACGGAATCACCGATTTTTGCGGAATTATATAAGCTTTCTACATAAATACTTCTTTGCTCTTCGGTAGCTTCCGCATTCAGATCAACAAGAGCGCCTTTTCCGGCAAGGGTTAAGGCCATCTGGGTGTTTAAGTTTACTACATCAGGTGATGTTCCTCCGGCTGCTGCCGTAACTAACTTTTCCTGAATGGCATCATAAGGCAGGTCAGTCCAGTTGATTGTCACATTAGGATTTGCCTCTTCATAAGAAGCGATTAATCCATTAAAGAAATCTGTGAAGGTAGGCTGAAGTGAAATGGTCCAGAATTCAACAGTGACCGGTTCAGCACTTTCCTGGGTGTCTGCCTGAGTATCTGACGGTTTCTCTGCCGAAGCGGCATTTGATGGATTTTGCGTATCATCCTTTGTCTTACTTGCACAACCGAATAATAAGGTGGTTGCAAAAACCAGTACCAGACATAGACTAATAACTTTTTTCATGTAAATATCCTCCTTAATTAATTGATCTATAACACGCAGAATTTCTGCGTTGTTATCTCTTTTCGTCATTTTTTGACTTATATCGATGTTATTTTCAATCACTTTAATCATTATAACAAGAATTAACTCCATTTCAATACTTCTGCCCGAAACAGAAAGTAGTTGCGTATTTTGCTTTTTTCGAAAATTTTATGAAAGTACATTCCGTTTCTGCCGGCATACTTAAAAAAAATTGCCTGTGGGTTGTAGATAAGGATTTTTTCAGATATAATCAGAAAGTAAGTATTTTTAAGGACGATTTGTATAAGAAGGATGTGCAGCGCATTTATGAAATATACCGGTAATGAGGTTAAACAGAATATTCTTAAAATCTATGATGGGCTTACCTCCGTTGAGAAGAGTGTGGCGGATTTTTTCCTGAGTAACACCAAATTGATTGATTTTAATTTAAAAAACATGTCAAAGCTTCTTTATGTTTCGGAAGCCACTCTTTCCCGCTTTGCAAAAAAGTGCGGCTATAAGGGCTTCCGGGAATTGATCTACGTATATAAAAAGGACCTGTCCGAAAGCGAACAGGAAAAAGATATCAGTTCTCTATCGATGCGTGTGCGCGATAATTATATGAAATTATTGAATGAGAGTTATGAATTGCTTGACGAGCCACAGATGAGACGTATAGCTAATCTTGTGAATAAATGCAAAAGAGTGTGTGTCTATGGGATGGGAAGCTCCGGATTTGCGGCAAATGAATTTCGGCTCCGTTTTATGAGAACCGGTTTATACGTGGAGGCAATCACCGATTCCCAGATGATACAAATGAATTCCGCTCTTGTGGATGAGGATAATTTGGTGATCGCAATTTCCTTAAGTGGAAAGACGAAGGAGATTCTCTCGGGAATCTGTCTGGCAAAAAAGAGAAACGCTAAGGTGGTATTGATTACCTCCAATAAGAATGTGAAGGAAAGCGAATGCTGCGACGAGGTGCTTTATGTCGCAACATCGAAGAACCTGGACGGCGGAACAATGATTTCACCGCAGTTCCCCATCCTGGTCATGATTGATGTCTTCTATACCTATTATTTAGAAAATGATTCATATTTCAAGGCCGAAAAGCATAAGGAGACACTGTCGGCGCTTAAGGTAACCTAAGGAGCGTCACTCCATTATAAACGACACCAATGAAGAGGTATATCTATGCAGAAAAACAACAAACCTAATATCCGTGTGATCAAGTCCCTCTCATGGGCAGATCATTTTTTAGAACGGCATTTAAGCAGTAACCTTTTTACATATCGTCAAATTTTCTCAATGCTGATACCTCTAATTCTAGATCAGCTTTTTATTAACTCCATTTCCCTTCTGACCACTGCCATGATCAGCTCTTCAAGTCAGGAATCCGTAACAGCGGTCAGTCTTGTGGCTCCCCTTTCAACGATGCTGTATGCCGTCTTTTCTTCCATCTCCGTTGGCGGTACGGTTGTAATAGCACAGTATATGGGACGGGGCAATCAGTATAAAATTCGTGAAGCGACAGGACAGATCCTTCTTGCCTCCCTCGTCATCGCAGTACTTTCCTGTATCATACTTGTGATGTTCTCTGATTCATTGATCCGAATCGTGTTTGGTGCGGCTGATCCGGTTGTTATCAAAAAAGCGAGCCAATACCTGATCGGAGTGGCTATTTCTCAGATCTTCCTTTCGGTTTACTTAGGATCCTTTGCTGTGTTCCGCGGAATGGGTGCCGCGAAAATCTGTCTGCGGCTGACGGTGATTATAAACTTGATCCATTTACTAGCCAGCATGCTGTTGCTGAATGTCCTGCAGCTGGATATCCTGGGTACCGCTCTATCACTCAATATCGCCAGGCTCTTCGGCTGTATTGTTGCTATCCTGATGCTGATGAAGCCGAATGGTATCCTGCGGATTCGTCCGGGGCATATCCTTCGTATCGACCTGCCGATTTTAAGATCCATCTTCCGCCTCGGACTTCCCTTCACACTGGAGCAATTATTTTTTAGCGGCGGTAGCATGCTTGTACAGACCTTTATTGTTCAGCTTGGTACGATTAGCACCGCTGCCAACGCAATCACAAATTCCGCCTTTGCGGTATTGTATTCTGCCGGAATTGCAGTAGGTACTCTGGCCGCTACCGTCGTAGGTCAATGTTCCGGTAGCGGCGACAAAGCATTGACATGCAGATACGGGGCGAAGATGATCTGGCTTGGCACGGTGATATCAATCCTGTCCATAGTAATCTTCTTTCCTTTGATGCCCCTGCTTTTGAAGCTGTATCATGCTCCCCGGGAAACGTTGACGTTGATTTACCGTTTACTCATCATCGCAATTATCCCCATGCCTTTTTTCTGGTCCATGTCCAATATAATGCCAAGTATTCTCCGTTCGGCCGGAGATTCACTTTTCAGTTCCGTGGTTTCCCTGATTACCATGTGGATTGTAAGGGTTGGCCTCGGCTATGTATTTGCTATTTCTCTTGGTCTCGGTGTACCGGGAGTATGGATTTGTATGGGGATCGAATGGGGAGTGCGGACTTTTATTTTCTATTTACGATACCGGTCGAAGGAATGGCTCAGCAAGAAGGCCATCAGCTGATTGGAACACCGTTTGCACCTCTATTCATATAAGACGATAAAAGGATGGGATTATTCCGTATTAGAATAAACCCATCCTTATTTAATGCATCATTTATTAATCTCGTTTAGCCTCTTATCATAATCTTCAAAAACATAGGATAAAACATCGGCCATTCCGACAAACTGACAGCCATAGATGGTTTCATCTTCCTCAACTTGGGCACGGATTATCTCAACTACGGAATGCAAGGTATCTTCGGTGCCTAAATTAATATTTGCGTTAAAATAGTATCCGATTGGCAGAATACTCTTAGATCGAAATCCAATTCCTGTCTGCGAAATATTAATCACTTCGATTGGTGCATGCAGGTCACTTACCTGAACATAATCCTGCTTATAGAGATTACATATCTCAAGTGTTAAGGTCACCGGTAATCTTTTTGCTCTTCTTCTCTCCTCCATGTTATCCCCCTCCTATAAGTCATTATTGATTCATGCCATTATTATAACTTAATAAAAGAAGAGATACAATCCAAAATAGATAAAATGATAATATACAATACTAAATCGAATCCAATATTTCCTTCACAAGCTGATTGATCTTACCCGGATCCGCCTTACCCTTCATCTCCTTCATGGTCTGACCGACAATAAATCCCATGGCTTTTGTCTTACCGCTTTTATAATCTGCTACGGACTGGGGATTGTCAGCGATAATCTTCAGAGTGGTGGAACGAAGGAGACCATCATCACTTACCATACCAAGACCGTGCTTTTCTACATAGACCTGAGGCTCCACATTCTCTTTAAACATCTTCTCGAATACCTCTTTTGCTACCGTACGGTTAATCTTATTGCCATCCACTAACCCGATCAGCTTGGCAAGCTGATCGGGTGTAAAGGTAATCTCCTCTGCCTCCATCTCCTGTTCCTTGAGTAAACGCATCGTCTCGACCATCAACCAGTTAGAGACCTCCTTGGGCTTCCCGCAGAGAGCAACGGTCTCTTCAAATATATCTGCCAGATGCTTGGAACCGGTAATGATGGATGCATCGTAGGTAGGAATATCAAATTCCTTCTCATATCGCAGCATCTTCTCTGCTCGTAGCTCCGGCTGACGTGCCTTGATACTCACCAGCCATTCATCGCTGATCTCAATAGGCGGGAGGTCCGGCTCCGGGAAATAGCGATAATCCTGAGCATTCTCCTTGGAGCGCATGGCAAAGCTGGTATCCTTATTATCATCCCAGCGTCTTGTCTCCTGCACTACCTTCTTGCCATATTCCAACAGCTCAATCTGGCGCTTTCTCTCTCCTTCAATAGCCCTGGCAATTGACTTGAAGGAGTTCATATTCTTCATCTCTGTTCTGGTACCGTATTCCTTAGCACCTACCTCACGAACGGATAGGTTAATATCGGCGCGGAGGGATCCCTCCTGCATCTTACAATCCGATACTCCAAGATATTGAAGAATCAGTCGCAGTTTATCCAGATAGGCAATTACCTCCTCCTTCGATCGCATATCCGGTTCGCTGACGATCTCAATCAGAGGAACGCCGCAACGGTTGTAATCCACCAAGGTACAGTCCTCCCAAGGATCATGTACCAGCTTACCTGCATCCTCCTCCAAGTGTATCTCATGGATTCGGATTGCTTTCTTACCTGCTTCCGTCTCTATCTCAATTTGGCCGTCGCGACAGATCGGCAGATAGAGCTGGGAGATCTGATAGGCTTTCGGCAGATCAGGATAGAAATAATTCTTCCGGTCAAATTTGCAACGCTGAGTTATCGTACATCCCAGTGCCAAGCCTGCGGCCATAGCATATTCCACTACCTTTTTATTGAGTACGGGAAGTGTTCCCGGCATGCCCGTGCAGACAGGGCAGCAGTGCGTATTCGGATCTCCCCCAAACTGGGTCGTACAACCACAGAAAATCTTACTCTCTGTGGCAAGCTCAACATGAACCTCCAAACCAATGACGGTCTCATATGCTTTCATATGCTAGGCCTCCTTTCCCTGTTCTGTAAGCGTTAATGGTCTTTCATATACAAACGACTGCTCAAAGCTGTATGCGGCACGAATAATGTCCTTTTCACCAAAATGCTTTCCGATTAACTGCAATCCGATCGGAAGCCCCTTTGCATCTCTTTTACAGGGTAGACTCACTGCCGGTAAGCCCGCCAGATTCACGGATACGGTATAGATATCGGACAGATACATCTTAAGCGGATCGGATAAGCTTTCTCCAAGACGCGGTGCTGTCTCAGGTGCGGTAGGTCCTAAGATGATATCATATTTCTCAAAGGCCTTGCGAAAGCCCTCGTTAATGATTGATCTTACCTTCAATGCCTTATTATAAAAGGCATCATAGTAGCCTGAGCTTAGTACAAAGGCTCCAATCATCATTCTGCGCTTTACCTCATTGCCAAAGCCTTCTGTTCTGGTCTTCTTATAGACATCCTGAAGCCCATCAAATTCCGGCGTACGATATCCGTATTTCACACCGTCAAAGCGGGATAAATTGGAGCTGGCTTCTGCACACGCTATTACGTAATAGGAGGGAACTGCATATTCTACGCAGTGGAGCTCAAACTCCTCTACGATGGCTCCCCGGCTTCGGAACACTTCAGCTGCTTTCAGTATACTTACTTTTACCTCTTCTTCGATTCCATCCCCGAGATAATCCTTCGGGATACCGATTCTCATACCCTTTACATCGTCGATTAAGGCATCGGTATAACGGTAGCTTTCCTGAGGTACTGAGGTTGAATCCCTCTCATCATGTCCCGAGATAATCTCAAGGGCTGCCGCACAGTCTGAAATATTTCTTCCGATGGTTCCTATCTGATCGAGGGAGGAGGCATAGGCAATGAGTCCATAACGGGATACGGTACCGTAGGTCGGCTTAATTCCTGTCACGCCGCAATAGCCGGCAGGCTGGCGAATCGATCCACCTGTATCAGAGCCCAGAGCGTAAAAGGCTTCCTCTGCAGCAACCGCTGCAGCAGATCCTCCGCTGGAGCCACCGGGTACACACATCTTATCCCAGGGATTTTTTGTCTCTCCAAAGAAGGAGGTCTCCGTGGTGCTTCCCATGGCGAACTCATCCATATTCGTCTTTCCTATGATGATTGCTCCTGCTTTCTTCAGCTTCTCAATGACGGTTGCATCATAGGTCGGCTCAAAATTATATAAAATCTTGGATGCACAAGTGGTCTTTACACCCTTCGTACAGATGTTATCCTTCACTGCAATCGGAACCCCGGCAAGCGGGGAAGCCGCTAGCTCTCCTGCATCGATTCTCCGCTGCACATCTTCTGCCTGTGCATAGGCTTCTTCTTCAAGAACCGTTATATAGCATCCATAATCCGGGTCTCTTTGTTTTATGATAGCAAGCTGCGCTCTCACTGCATCAGCAACGGATATTTCCTTTGACTTAATCCTTCGGCCAAGCTCCAGCGCAGATAATGACGTAATATCCTTCATATATTAGCCTCCATCTTTAACTTAAATCTTCTTAATGTTCTTATCGGTTTATAAGGCTTCTCTACTCTACTGTCTTTGGAACAGCAAAGCTTCCTTCTATGCGCTTCGGCGCATTCAATAATAGCTCCTCGCGATTATCGTGATTTGTTACCTCATCCTCACGAAATACATTTTTCACCGGAAGAACATGTGACATCGGTTCGACACCTTCCGTATCCAAACCGTTCATTGTCTCAATATATTCCAGGATATGATCCAGATCCCTCGCTGTCTTCTCCTTCTCATCCTCGGAGATCGTAAGCTGTGCAAGGTCTGCTACATAACGAACCGTTTCATCTGTTATCTTCATGAAAATACCTCCTTGAATACTAATAATAAATACGCCCTTTAGGATCGCTTGTGCTAAGATAATACCTTTCGCCTTTTAATTTTGTCTTTCATAATTCAGATAATCAGGGCTCCAGCCTCGACAGATCACGAGGAAACATCGTAGTCTCACGAACATTTGTCTCATCAAGAAGCTTCATCGTTAATCGCTCCAGACCGATTCCAAGACCACCGTGGGGCGGCATGCCATGCTTATGGATCATGAGGAAGTTAGTGAACTCCTCCGGATCCATGCCTCGTGCCATCATCTTCGCCACCTGATTATCATAGTCATGAATTCGTTGACCTCCTGTCGTAATCTCCATTCCTTTGAAGAGAAGATCAAAGCTCAAGGTGAACTTGGGATCGGAGGGATCATCCATTGCGTAAAAGGGTCGCTTCTTAGAAGGATAATGAGTTACAAATACGAAATCACTGTTAAACTCTTCCTTAAAATACCTTCCGATTAGAACCTCTTCCTCCGGCTCCAGATCGTATGGGTTCTTGATTTTACGATTGTATTTCTCGGAAACAAGAACCTTAGCTTCATCAAAACGAACCGCCGGGATTTTAGACATATCCGGTAAGTTGACCTCTAACAGCCTGCATTCCTTCGCATATTGTTCTGACAGGAAGGTGAATACGTATCGAAGCATCTCTGTCTCCATCGCCATGATATCCTCAAAGCCTTCAATGTATCCCATCTCAAAATCCATACTCGTATATTCGTTCAAATGTCTCGTCGTATTATGCTTTTCCGCACGAAACACCGGAGCCGCTTCAAATACTCTGTCATAAACACCAACCATCGTCTGCTTATAAAACTGTGGACTCTGAGCCAAAAAGGCTTTGCTTCCAAAGTACTCCAGCTTAAAAACATTCGCTCCGCCCTCTGCATTACCCGCTACAATCTTCGGTGTTCTTATCTCTGTAAAGCCCTGAGAGAATAAGAAATCGCGAAAGCCTCTGACGATACCCTCTTGAAGCTTAAAGATGGCTCTTTCTCTGATATTACGCAAGGAAATAGGGCGATAATTCAGCTTTGTCTCCAGTGAGGTCTTCAGCTTCCACTTGGAGATTGGGAGCGGCAGCATACAACCTTCCTTGGGAGAGGTTAATATCTTCACCTTCGTAAGTCTTACTTCGAAGCCTTGCGGTGCACGTTCTTCCTCGTGAAGGATGCCTTCTGCTTCAATTGTCATCCCTTCCTTCAGCTCCTTAAGATTAGCGTCGGTAACCCCTTCCTCATAGACACATTGTACCAAGCCTTCTCTTTTACGAAGAACAACAAAGGCAACCTCGCCCATATGACGGATCGTATGAATGCAGCCGTTTACTTTTACGCTCCCCTTAATATCCCGAGCCAGTATTTCGCTGATTTCCTTAAACTCCTTCTGTTTTACACCTGTAATAAAATCCATATTAATCATCATTCCTTTCTCATGACCTGCAATTTGAGCCACTATACAAATTTGCCGTGTGAAAAATAAATTTTTCAGGCTAATCATTCATGCTGCCAAATCACCGCGAATTTGGGTGGCTACACAAATTTGCCGATTGAAAAATCTATGATTTTTCAATCTATCCTCATGTTCCTAATAATTGCCCTGTAGCATTTGTCTGCTTAACAATGGCTTCGACTACCATCGATACATGGCTAAACCTCTTGTATTGCATTCTTTTGGGCTTGAAGATTATCATAAAGCTTAATGATTATTTATGAATCAAAAAAAGCCCCGAAGAATGCTTATTTTGCATTCTTCGGGACGAGAAGTCGAAATTCCCGCGGTACCACCCGCATTGAGAGCGTAGCTCTCCACTTACTTACACTTAACGCGTGTCACGCACGAACCTACTAATCGTTCAATTCGCGGGCTCCGGAGTGTTCCGTATTCTAC
>JAEZKL010000054.1 GCA_023415475.1 Bacillota bacterium
GTTTAATAACACCCTTGCGTCCATACAGAACCTCACGCGAGCCAAAGGTAAAAATGTAAAGGCCATCCCCACGGCTCATATATTCTTGCATTAGCTGTTCCGAATCCTGTCCGGGATATGCTCCCGATAAAAACTCGTCGGAGATTATCGCGACGGCACAATGATTAGCCATATAACTGTCATATCCGCTGTCAATGGTGACATAAGGCACCTTATTCTTCACACAAAGCTCAGCAGCCATTATTGATGCATCGTCCTGAAACGGATCGATGGCAGCGAGTTTTGAAGCTGCGATATCCTCTTCTGCCGGCATATTGTACGGATGCTTAAAGATTTGCGGAAGGGTTCCGAAAGGGCCAATGATACTTCTTGTATTGTTTATTCGATCTATAAAAACATAATCATGGAACCCTTCAAAGTCATCTCTTATTGTTAAAGCACTCATATCAACCGGCTTGTCCTTGAAATAGTCTAGCAATTTGGGGGCAGTATAAGTTCCCTGATGATACCCTGTCGCCTTGATATTTATTCCAAATGACGAAAGAATTGCCATACACACTCCGGTTTCTCCGCCAATATGCGTATGGTGCTGGGTATATTCTGCATACTGATTTCCCTCGGGAAATTCCCCTGCAAGAATAAATGAGTCTGTAACTAGTATTGATCCGTATAAATATATCTCGTGCATTTTATCATCCTTTCTTTCGGTCCAAGTCATTATTGCTCAAATACATCAATTACCATATTATCACTACATTTTACATTTCACAATATTTCTTTTAAACAAGCACATGACAAAAGCCCCGAAAAGCAAAAGCGCATCATCGGGACCTATGGTTTGAGAATTAATTTACTCACTTTTCCTTTTTTGCCTTCTTTTGTACGAAATATAAGCTATCTTTAATGAGGAAAATGCTCCTACTGCCGCATTTCCATAAAACAAGCCCATAAAGATCCCCGCACCCAGATCCCCTCTGTGCGCAAAAAAGATTGAGATGATTAATCCTATCATACTTGCTATCGTTGGTATTAAGGTGCGTGGGATCGGTAAATATACTTTTACTATTTGTGTAAGGATCAATACGACAGGTACAGCTATCGTCGC
The DNA here is from genome assembly GCA_023415475.1 of Bacillota bacterium. Taxonomy (GTDB): domain Bacteria; phylum Bacillota; class Clostridia; order Lachnospirales; family Lachnospiraceae; genus Mobilitalea. Next base: position 1,106 of record JAEZKL010000054.1, read on the forward strand.
ATCCCAGAAATTCGTATGAATGATTGGAAATTTTTCCATGATTGCCTCCTGTTAATTCTATTAAATAGTATTAACAATTTAAACCTGAATATCACTATATCATCTAAATTCTTTGCCCCATATGAGCAATGATATTGATTCGGTAAAAACCTCCATGCTGATAATAGATTGCCTGTTGTCCTTTCCTTCCACATTTGCTTACATTATGTAACAGCCCATTACTGGTTAACTATATATGAAATCGTAGTTTATTTCTTATGCCAATAATAAAAATCTTTCAATTCAGCTTTTCTCTCATGAGAAAGTAAAGTCTTTTTTACACCTTGCAGGGCACCCTCTATTGCCAATAGCCTATTAATACATGCCGTTTCATCATGCTCCAGTATTTTTAACCATGCTTGTTCTGCACCAAAAGATTTTAGTTCTTCATATGAACTGATCCCAACCATATTCAATTGCTTCTCAATTTCTTCACCAATATTAGGTAGCTTCGTTAATTCTCCCATTAGACCCCATTCCTCACGTAACCCTTATCCATTATCTCAGTCAAATATGGTAGTGCGTCTGCAATTTGAATTCCAACGATTGGCATGCCAATTCATGTGCTTTTTATCTAAGGCACTTGTCTCTGACATTTTAAAGATTGCATCCATTAATGCCTGACCTACACCATCTGTATCTTTCATCAATAAATCAAAACCATTTGTTACCTTTTCCATTGCTTTTTCGTCCTTTCTTCTATGCATTGTTTTAACTTTACATTTATAAGGACAAAATCAAAATCCAAAAGATACGTTTTCACAATAAATAATTATATTTATTCTTTATCTGGCTCAAGCATTGTAAATACACTTTGATACCATTCATCAGATGGTTTCTGCTCTGGCATATGGCGATACAAATATAGTACTCTTCTTCGGACATTTTCATCATAAATATAGTTTATCTGTTCAAAATCTAATCGTTCGATCAATTTTTTAGCTTGATCCTGCAGGTTCGAACGTTTCAAAGAAAACTCTATCCACGCTCTACAGGAGCAAGGATTCTTTTCATAAATAATATTGCAATGATTCGCAAAAAAAGAATCGATATTCATCCTTGCACGGTATAATAACCCCTTTGCTGCTCCCTTAGATATGTCTAATATTCCAGCAACATATTCAATCGAAAGCCCATACATATCCACTAAGGAAAATACAATACGCTGATGTAATGTTAGCTTCCTTACCATCGCTAAAAAACTTCCATTTTGTAGACTTCTTACCTCTTCCTCTACGATAATTTCATCCTCAGGCTGCAGTATGACATCGGTCATCAGGTATCCATCCTTCTCTAACATTTCCCATTCGTTCGGTTCTACTAGAAGTTGCTTCGGATCCTTTCTAACCTTGTTCACAAATTCATGGTAACATATAGTCCTTAACCAGCTTGCTAAGGCTTGCTCATGTTCCAGGGTATCTAGCTTTTCCATTGCTTTCAGAAAAGTATCCTGTGTAACATCAAGTGCATCCTCAGGATGACAGGTTAATTTCAAAGCGAAGTTATAGATATACTTATAGTAGTTTTTATAAACATCACATATATTCATTATGCTATCCTCATTAGAAAATAAATTACTGTCTAAGATAGTTTGAACCTATCCTTTACGATTCATTAAAGCATATCACAATGATCCATATATTGTAAACCCTTAAGCAGATGCGATGATATAGTAATTTCCCTCTCCCCATCTCTTCACTTACGATTTTCCATCCCATAGATTGATAAAATCCAAGTGCCTTTTCATTTTCCTTGACACATTTTAATGTCATCGGACCAGATGCCCTTTTTAACGCCTCATCAATTAGCGCTTTTCCTACACCAGTTCTCCCTCTACAGCACTGTCTGCATAGCCGATTCCCTCGAGTCTTAATACTAGTCAAATCCTACATATTGAGCAAATACCTGCCCTGTGTTAAAATTATAATAACGCTATTTCTATTATTGTTACGCCGTTATAGTATCATGAATTTTGTAAAGAGAATATGAAAATATCATATATGAGGTAAGAAATGAATCCAAATAATATAAGTGAAGTCCCACCAGGTTTATTAAAATTGGGAACTAAAAAAACATTTCCAAAAGGCAGTCATATATATAAAACAACTAGTAATATAGCATATTGCTATCTTATTATCTCAGGCATGGTAAAAATCTATATCGATCATGAGAATGGACGTCGATCAATACTGGATTTTATTGGTCATAATAATTGGTTAGGAGAACTCTCTCTATTTTATTATGAAACAGATATTAAAGAAAATACCGTCTTATCTGAAGTTCAATGTTTGGAATATGATATAAATGAGCTGCGCTAATATTGCAAGGAGAATGCTAATATTTCCTATTATTTTGCTTCCTTTATATCAGGTAAGTTATTATCAAGAAGCTATAGAATGAGTGAATATATGAATTACTCATTAGAGAAAAGATTAGCTTCCTTTATAATTCAATATCAGCACGATGGCATTTATGATCTTCCTCATACCGACGTTTCTGAATACATGAACGTCAGTTATCGCCATATTTTACATGTTTTAAAACATTTCTGTGAGCTAAATATATTGACTAAAAGTCGGGGTTATTATATTACAGATTATACCAAATTAAATGAAATAGCAACACAATAAAATTCTCTCCCAATGTGATATTTCTCATATTTCATTTCCCTATTTTAATTTAATATGTTTATATCAATAAAAATATTAAATTATCCGAGGTGAAATATGATTTTACAAAACACAAAGAAATTATTATATTCTGTAGCTGCGTTTCTGATGCTTGGCTTAGGTATTTCTCTGCAAATCAAAGCCGGGATTGGACAAAGTATGTTTAATGCGTTCTCTTTGACTTTAGCAGAGCTGTTAAATATTGAGATTGGATCCGTGCTTAACTTTTCAAACATGCTATTTTTTATTATTTATCTTATCATCAGACGGTCTTGCATTAACCATCGAGATATTACTCAAATAATCGCTACTATAGTAAGTGGATATATCGTTAACTTTTATACTTACAGGATTTTGAACCATTTAATAATTGAAAGCTACTATCTGAAAGTAATGTTATTTATAGTTGGGCTTTTATTCGCTTCGCTTAGTCTTGGTATCATTCTTGCTATGGAAATCATTCAATTTCCACTAGAAAGTTTATGCATTCTATTGGGTCAAAAACTTGGATGTAAAATGACCACCATTCGAATGCGGTTTGATATATTCTTTGCGATTAGCACATTGATACTTACTTTAGTAACAAGTCATAGCCTATATATAAGAGAAGGAACTATTGTTAGCTTTTTCTTGCTCTCTAGGTTAATTGGTTTCTCATACTATTATCATAAAAAACATTTATTTATAAAAGATGTTACAGATTATGTATGATATCATTTTAATGGACCTAGACAATACTATATTGGATTATGTTGTGGCCGAATAAGAAAATTTCAGCGTATGCAGTAGCTTATTTTCTACTCTGGAAATCGTACTCCACTTTTTCCTTCCATCTTTTATTAACCTTTCCTTCGGAGTGGCAATAGGAGATAGCCATATTCATTGCTTAACCCGAATACACTCTAAATTAAATAATTTGCCCCTATGAGAAATGATTTTGATCCGGCAAAAAACCTCCAAGCTGATAATTTCTATCAGTTTAGAGGTTTTATATTATCCCAATGTTGATGAATTATGAAGATTAATCGGTTAAGCGGATATCACCGCTCACGGTGCTAAGCATCAATTCGCTTCCCTGCTTCCCGTATGTGTAAGTCCCGGATCTTAAGTTACTCTGAAACATATCCTGATATCTTATATTCAATACACCCGAAGTGGTTCTTGATTCAACACGATATCCACTGCCATAATTTTTCAAGCCGACTTTAATATTGCCGCTGGTGCTGTTTGACTCCAGTACAATATCTCCTTCACACTTTGCATCAACATTTCCGGATTTTGAGCTGGCATGACATCGTTTTACATTGACATCAAGGGTAATATTGCCGCTGGTGCTGCCAACTACCAAGCCATCACCACAAATGTTCTGAATTTTGATTTTACCACTGATACAGCTTGCGTCAGTATTATTCATGTTCATACCATCGATATCTATATCACCGCTGGTACTCCTGATTTTGCATTCACTTACTTTCACCTGATGCAGTTCAATATCGCCGCTCATGGTACTATTATCTACAATATCCGCAGTAATGTTTCCGACTTCTATATCACCGCTGCCGCTTTTCATTGACAAGAACTTTGCATCTATGCCATCTGCTCTGATATCGCCGCTCATGGTGGCTGCACTCAGCTGAATGCTATTTACAGTCTCCAGATTAATATCTCCACTGGAACACTTTATCCGTAAATCTGTTGATAATACCTGTTTGAGAGAAATCTCACCGCTTGCTGCTCCCACGATGATTCGCTCTGCTTTTACATCAAAAAGCTTGATATCACCACTTGCCGTTTTTATCTCCACATAATTCATTGACTCCGGCAGTTCCACATGGATGTGCATAGAGTTATGATTCATGTGAAACAGGAATACGGTCTTTCCAACTCTGCGAATTCCGGCATAAATCGTATTTCCTTCTTTATAACTATAGAATTCAAAAAACTGTTTCTGTCTTTCATTTCCGCTATTATCGTAGCTGATATTAACTTTCTGATTAGGAGATTTCGCTATCGTAACATCAGCGCATTCACCGCCCAAGACAAGATTTAAACCATCGCCGGTTTTCTTTTTCTTATCCTCTTCACTCCTGTCTTCAGAACCATTTTGCCGTTCCGAGTTCTGATCCAAAGCTTCCTTCGTACCGGCCCTGGCAGCATCCTCCATGGGAGTATCGGAACTCTCTGAGGTCTCTTCTGTTCCCAGATTATCGTTTCTAAAATCATAACTTACGTTACTCTTTTTTCCATCCTCAGTCTCTTCACCGGCTTCATAGCTCTTTGTTACATTTTCTGAAGATCCTTCTGTATTTTTACGATTGAAATCAAAGGAATTCCTTAGGTAGGTATCGGTAAAATTATTAATGGATGAGGTTGCCTGCTCCAGCGTATTCTTTAGCGTATGTCCAATCTCAATAACATCAATTTTGCTAATTGCTTCGCCTGCTGAATCCAGCGCACTGTTGATTGCATCACCGAGCTTTTCCCCATCAAAACCCGGAATATTAAAGCGCCGCTCATTCGATTTTTTATCATTAGAATTCGTCTGGTTTTCGTCTTCTTTATCCTTTTTACTACGTTCGCCTTGATAAGCTTCTTTGATTTCATCAACCAGGTCATTGATCGAACCCAGCTCCTCACAGATTTGTTCTTCACTTTTGCCCTCTTGAGTACCAACCTGAAAATGTTCTTCATAATCAGATACGATTTCTTCCATAACACTTTCTTCCGTATCCTTTAGTGCTTCTTTTAAAGCATTCAAATATTCTATCTTGTTCATAACCATCCTCCTATTCTAAAATATTCTGAACAACTGCCACGAAGTCCAACCATTCTTTTTTCAGGGATATCTGATATTTTCGTCCCTGATCCGTTAAATGATAATATTTTCTGGCAGGCCCTTCACCGGACTCCACTAAATAGGTCTCAACATAGGCATCGTCTTTTAACCTTTTTAGAATAAGATATAAAGTTCCTGTTGAGATTACCATTTGCTTTGAAATTGCATCTGTTAATTCATAACCATAACGGTCCGCTTCCACCAGTTTCGAAAGTACACATAGTTCCAGAACTCCTTTTTTAAATTGTGCATTCATTTGCTGACTCCTTTCCACCTGATATTCTCCGAGAAAATTACATTACGCCTATAGTCATTGCTAACTTTCATTGTATTATATTTTATCACTAGCTATTATATATTGCAATATAGTATTTAATGTAATATGATAATTTTAATCTAAGCTTAATAAAGAATAAAATATCTACCTTTCGTGCTTTAAGGATATAATATATTGCAATATAAGCTTACTTGTATATGAATATATTGTATCTGGAAATGTGCACGGTACCTTTTTAGCACTTTAATCTTTATTAAACGTTTGCGTAGGCTGACCATTATAAAGTTTAATTATCCAAAATCTCACTATATTTTAATTTGTCAATTCATTTACAATCAGTTATAATAAAATCAGTTATGTTGAAACGCTCGGGTGGAGGAAATACCATGAATAGAAGAATAGGTGACGAAATCAAGGATATTGTGCAAAACGCAATCAATACCAGAGATTTTCATCAATTAAATAGAGATATCTCGGATACTGTGAATAGTGCTCTGGATGAAGTGCATCGATCACTTTTCCATCCAGGCGACCGTCAGAACTGGTATAAGCCTGATCATAATGCGCCCAAGAATGATAATCAAGATAACAGTACAACCGCAAACGGATCCCGTAACTGGAATGGACAGGCTTATGGCCATTATCGTAACGAAAACCGTGACAATCATCGTTATAATAACCAGAAGCAAAACTTTTCCTACTCTGCCGGATACAATCAAAATATAACGAAGCATCAGACACCGACTGAACGGACTCAGCTATTTCCCGTAGTGCCGGTGGGAAAGGTAGCCGGAATTCTATTGACCGTATTTGGTAGTATCGGTTTCGGAATTACCAGTCTTGCGATTATTACCCTATGTATCATAGGCCAAATAACTGCCCAGATCACTTTCTTTGGAACCATTGCTCTTTATCTTCTGCCCTTATTCTTAATCAGCCTGATCTTATTTTATCGGGGTTCACGGATCAGATCGAGATTAAGAAGGTTCAGAAGATATATAGGAATCTTTCAAAATCACAGTTATTATACCTTGAAGGAACTATCCGATCACCTTAGCAAGAGTAAGAAATCCATTATAAGGGATCTTCGGCAAATGATTTCCATCGGTATGTTTCCCGAGGGACACATCGATAAACAGGAAACCTGTATTATACTAAATCGTGAATGCTATCTGAAATACCAGGAGCTGCAGCAAAATGTACACCAGCAGAAAACGAGTGCACAGGAGGAAATGAAAAACATTCAAGACAGCGATCAACAAAGCTCACCTGCGTCCTCCACGGTTGATGCGGTGGATGATGAAACGAGATCAGCAATTGAGAATGGACGCTCCTATATCCGTCAGATTTAGGAAGCAAATGATGCCATCGCTGGAGAAGCAATCTCTAAAAAGCTGTTCTATCTGGAAGCACTCCTTGATAAGATTTTTAATTATGTAGAACAACATCCGAACCAGCTTCCCCATATACAGAAGTTTATGAATTACTATCTTCCGACCACTCTGAAATTAGTAAATGCATATAAGGATTTTGATAAAGAATCCATACAGGGTGAAAATATTACATCCGCTAAAAATGAAATTGATCTTACGCTCGATACCATTAATCAGGCATTCGAGAAATTATATGACAGCTTTTTCCTGAATGCTGTGATGGATATCTCTACTGACATATCGGTATTGGAGACCCTTCTTGCTCAGGAAGGACTGACTCAGAAGGATTTTAAATCAAATCAAACTATGGGAGGATTAACAAATGAATGACGAAGTACCCACATTAACATTTGAACCATTTGCAGAGGAGCTCACTCAGCCCGACGTATTGAAACAAGTCTCTGACAAGCCGGAACTGCTTAAGAAGGAAACCTCTCCGCCCGAGGTTATTGTTTTCGATGAAAGCAGGCTGTCACCGGAAGAGAAAAAAATGGTAGCTGATTTTGCTAATACGATTGATCTGACCAAATCCAATCTTATTCTTCAATACGGAGTCGGCGCCCAGAAAAAGATTGCTGATTTTTCGGAGTCTGCCCTAAATAATGTGAAAACTAAGGATCTGGGAGAGGTCGGTGAAATGCTCACCGGTGTTGTAATGGAATTAAAGAGCTTTGAATCGGAAGGTGAGGAAAAAGGGTTCTTTGGATTATTCAAGAAGCAGTCCAATAAGCTATCTGCTATGAAAGCAAAATATGATAAAGCAGAACTAAATATCAATAAAATATGTAATGTGCTGGAAGGCCATAAGATCCAATTACTGAAAGATATCGCCACAATGGATAAGATGTACGAAATTAATAAGACTTATTTCAAAGAATTATCCATGTATATCCTGGCAGGCAAAAAGAAATTAGCTAAAGTTCAGTCCGAGGAGCTGCCGCAGCTCATTGAAAAATCGAATCAAACCAATCTTCCGGAGGATGCCCAGGCAGTTAACGATCTAGTATCCGTCTGCAACCGCTTCGAGAAGAAAATTCATGATTTGGAATTAACCAGAATGATATCGATACAAATGGCGCCTCAGATTCGCCTCGTTCAGGAGAACGATTCCCTGATGGTAGAGAAAGTGCAATCTACCATAGTAAACACAATTCCTCTTTGGAAAAGTCAGATGGTTCTTGCTCTTGGTGTCAATCATTCTGTACAGGCTGCTAAGGCTCAAAGGGAAGTAACCAATATGACAAATGAGCTATTAAAGAAAAATGCAGAAACACTTAAAATGGCTACAATTGAAACTGCCAAGGAATCCGAACGCGGTATTGTTGATATTGAAACTCTTCGACTGACAAACGAATCCCTAATATCTACTCTTGATGAAGTGCTTCGCATCCAGAACGAAGGTCGTCAAAAGAGAAAAGAAGCTGAGCTGGAGCTTAATCGCATTGAAGGCGAATTGAAAACAAAATTATTAGAAATGACCGGCACAGGAGAATAATAATGAAACCTCAGTGAGCGGAACTCGGGGCATAATTCTCCTCTTTTTGTAATTCTCTTAGGTTTATTTTATGCTTAACACCCCCTCCTTAACTGAACTGCCCCTAGAAGGTTGGACGAATATTCCAATCAAGGAGAGTACTTCAGTTAAGGAGGGGGTGTCATTTTTTCTAAGCTTAACCATAAATCATTGGTGCTTTAGCAATTATTTATGGTCAGGTCTCTGTGTACTGGATGCTGTGGAACATAGCATCATTATATACATACTTATGGTTTGATGTACCCAACAGCTGAGAAATTACCATATACCTTCGTCTCGCCCACCTGCCGGTATGCACGGACCTTATAATAGTAGGTCTTACCAGTGGCTAGCTTCGTGTTGGTATAGCTGGTCGAGGTGCTTTGTGTCATTACGACATTCCCGAGTGAGTGGAGCTGAGGGGAGTTGATTCCCCTTCGTGCTCTAAAAAAAACTGGAATCTCAACCTCCGAAATCCAATCGTGTAAACCATGGCAGTTTCTCTAAT
>JAEZKL010000071.1 GCA_023415475.1 Bacillota bacterium
TCTTATTATGCCAACTGTAGAGTCAGTAAAGATTGATATAGAGGCTTTAGGAACAGCAGGACAAGAGGAAATACTTCGCTACCTTGAAGAAGTATTTGTATTAGGTTCATTTGCTACAGAAGTTACAAATGAAGTTAAGGAAAACAGATTTTCAAGGGGGAAAGTCTGCCCTCATTGTGGGCATGATGAAGTGTCCAGAAATGGAAAATATGACGGAAAGCAAAGATATATCTGCAAGTCCTGCCGAAAGACTTTTACTGACTTTACACTCTCTCCAAAGCATAATAGCAAGAAAGATGTTAAGCAGTGGATACTATATGCCAAGTGTATGATAAATGGCTATTCCATAAGAAAATGTGCCGAGGAAGTCAAAATAAGCATACCTACATCATTTTACTGGGGGCATAAAATATTAGACGCAATTAGAGCCTTTATGGGTATTGGAAGTGTAGGTGGTGTTATAGAGGTTGACGAGGCGTTCTTTAGGGAATCCTTCAAAGGAAACCATATGAAAAGCACTACTTTTGCAATGCCACGAAAAGCCCATAATAGAGGTGTTAAAGGTAGTTATAGCAGTAAAGATGAAAAGAGAAAAAGAGGTATATCCAAGGAACAAGTTTGCGTTCTTTGTGCTATGGATAGAACAGGAAACCTTATAACTGAACTTATATGTAAAGGAAGAATGAAACATACAGATTTAGAAAGGCTTTTTAGTGGAAGGATTGAGGATGAAGCCATCCTTTGTACGGACTCCCACAAGAGTTATATTCAGTTTGCCCAAAATTTAGGTGTTGAACTTCAACAGATTAAGCGTGGTAAGCATAAAGAAGGAATATATCATATACAACATATTAATGCATTCCATAGCAAACTAAAGAAGTGGATGGACAGGTTTAATGGTGTTGCAACTAAATATCTTGCCAACTATATGTATTGGTTTAAATGGCTTGAAATCTTCAATACCGAGAAAGATACTGTAAAGAGCAAAAATTTATTGGTGCAATCGCACACATCCCATACTGATACAAAATTAAAGGATTTTAGGGTTAGAGAAGCGATTTATGTATAAATTATGTAAATACTGTAATTTTACGCTTATATATTGTATAATTAAATAGAATAGATAATTGTATTTTAAGACAAAATATTGACATTTGTTATATATATAAGAATTTAAAGGAGAATTATTAAAATGAATGAACTTATATTTGAATCATTTCCTAAACTTAATACCCAACGGCTTTTAATAAGACAGATTACTCAAGAAGATGATAAAAGTCTTTTAGAAGTCTTGTCTAATGAAGTTACCTGCGAATATCTAACCCATAATGCTGTTAATGATATAGCAAATATTAAAAGATTGATTACTGGAATGCAGAGATTTTTTGATGAGAAACAACGAATTAGATGGGGAATTGCTCAAAAACAGGATAATTCTTTAATTGGACATTGTGGCTTTTTTGATATTGACAAATCTAACTGCTGTGCAGAAATTAGTTACTGCTTAAAAAGTGGATTATGGGGACAAGGAATTATGACAGAAGCATTAGATGTAATGTTAAAATTTGGTTTTGAGGATTATAGATTAAATAGAATAGTTGCAAAGGTTATGAAAGGTAATGTTGGTTCAATTAAGGTGCTACAGAAACTTGGGTTTGTACAAGAAGGCTTACTACGAGAAAGCCTTTATAAAAATGGGCAGTATCATGACCTTATGATTTTTTCCATTTTAAAGAGTGAATATCATAGTACAAATTAGAATAATTAAAGATGATTGATAGTACATAATTTTCTAAAAATGTGCATTAAGGGAACTTTTAATAAGTTCCCTTAAACAATTGTATAATATCAACACTATTATTAAACATAGCCAAATATTAAAAAGATTATAATATGTGCTATTATTAACGCACAGTAATACGTACCTGCAAGGTTAGTATTAGAAATGCAGCAAGAGAGAAGAAACCAGTTGTTTGTGTGTGTCGGAAAGACAAGATGCAGCAATGATGATGCGGTCAACCGGGGGAATTCCGGCTGGCCGTTTTTATTTTATCGGCTGCTCCGGATAATCTACGATCTGCTCCAGTCGCTTACTGCGTCTGAATTCCGTTGGTGTGGTGCCGGTCTGTTCCTGAAATACACGATTAAAGGTGCGCATGGTCTGAAAGCCGGAACTCAGTGCAATATCCGTGATGTTCTTCTCGGTATGAAGCAGCTGGTCGCAGGTAAAGTCGATTCGGTATACGTTCAGAAACTGTTTGAAGTTCATGTGAAAATGTTCATGGAACTGTCGGGATAAATAATGATATTCATAACCGTAAGTTTCCGCAATTGTCTTTAGAGAGATTTCTTTCTGGTAGTTTGAAGAAATAAAATGGATGATGTCATATATAAAACTTTTTTCTTTGGTGGCATCCTGCAGAGTGGTGCTGTTTAGGAATTCTTGGCATACGGCATAAAGTGCAGATTTTAACAGGAGTACACTTTGCTTTTCAGTGGTAATTAAATAATGTAATAAGTATTCTCTGATCTTGGGCTGACAAGTAAAAATGGGCTTGTCGGCCTTTTTGTGTGCCGTCATTTTGGCAAACTCCCCTACGAAGTCCGCAGAGAAGACACCGATCCAGACACGGGACCTTTCAGGGGTACGATAGGCATGGAACTCGTTTGGCAGGATCAGGGCGAAGGTGTCCGCAGACAAAATATATTTGTTTTCGTTTACGGTCAGTTCCACTTCGCCGTCTAATACATAAGCCAGCTCATGATTTTTGTGGAAGTGATAGAACCACTCGCAGTCATCATAAAAAAAGGCATTGTAGTTGTGATTGCCAAGGGAATTGTGCTGCTGATGTATAATCATAAGCTCCTCCTTGAAAAAGATAACTTTTGTCTATAACAATACAATTAATAGCTTGATATGTCAATTGAAAAGCATGTATCATGATGAAAAGAAACAAAAAATGTCTGTGTTGAAAAGAGCATACTGTAAAGTGTTGGAGAAGGATCATGAAATCGATGAATGGAAAGATGGTGATTAGGCAATGAGCAAAACATTATTAAATTACATTGTAAAAAAAGAACATCACAAATACAGAAAAGAGCATCCGGAACTGGCTGGTCTGGCGTTAGAATTCAGTCAGGCAGGTCTGTGCCCGAAGGAGCGAATGACCAAACGGTTTGAATTATTGTCCGGATTGGAAGCACCGGTACTTTTGCCGGAGGAAAAAATCTGCTTCCTGCGCACGGTCCAGGAGATTCCGGACTGCTTTACGGCGGATGAGTGGGTGCAGATCAAAGAGAAACATTATATTCATGAGCTGGGATATATGTCCAATCTTTCGCCAAACTACGAGGATGTGATCCGGGTGGGACTGCTTGCAAAGCGGGAAGAAGCGGATGAATATGGGCAGAGAGTGATCGCTGCCATTATCAGGCTGGCGGACCGCTATAGAGAGCAGGCGATTGCAGAAGGAAAGGAAGAGCTGGCAGCGGTGCTGGAACGAGTGCCCAGATATGGTGCCACATCCTTTTATGAGGCATTGCAGTTCTTCCGCATCATTCATTATTCCCTGTGGCTGGAAGGCAATTACCACAATACAGTGGGACGTTTCGATAAGTATATGAATCCGTATTTGAAGGCAGACATGGAGAAGGGACGATATACCAGAGAGACGTCACTGGAAATGGTGGAGGATTTCTTCTTAAGCTTCAACAAGGACAGTGACCTGTATCCAGGTGTGCAGCAGGGGGACAATGGTCAGAGTATGGTGCTGGGCGGTATGGATGAGAACGGTGAGGAAGTGTTCAATCTGCTTTCTGAGCTATGTTTGGAGGCCAGCCGGAATCTGTTGTTGATCGACCCCAAGATTAATCTGCGGGTTAACAAAAATACTCCGGCAAGAATCTATGAGCTTGGAACGGAGTTGACAAAAGCCGGGCTGGGATTTCCACAGTATTCCAACGATGATGTGGTAGTGGAAGGGCTGGTGAAGCTGGGTTATGAGTTGAAGGATGCCAGGGATTATGCCATGGCAGCCTGCTGGGAATTCATTATTCCGAAGGTTGGTGCAGATGTAGCAAATATCGGTGCACTTTCATTTCCGAAGGTAATTGATACCTGTCTGCATAAGGATCTGCCGGGCTGCGAGACGTTTGAGACGTTCCTGGAAGCGGTCAAGACACTGATACAGAGGGAATGTGATGAGATCTGCAGTGGAATTAAGGAACTGTGGTTTGTGCCCTCCCCATTTATGAATATCATGATGGATGGCGGTAGTTATGAGGGAGGCAAGTACAATAACTTCGGCATTCATGGAACCGGTGTGGCAACCGCAGCAGACTCCCTGGCTGCTATCAGCAAATATATATATAAAGAACGACGATTTACCAAGGAAGAATTGATAGAAGCAGTGGATTCGGATTTTACCCAGCATAGTGAAATACTTCCGGTGCTTCGCTACGAAGCACCGAAGATGGGCAACAATGAGGAATTGCCGGACAACATGACGGTACAATTGCTGCAGATGTTTGCAGATGCCTTAAAGGGTAAGAAAAATTGCCGCGGTGGTGTATACCGGGCGGGAACCGGTTCTGCCATGTATTATCTGTGGCATGCGAATGAAATCGGTGCATCCCCGGATGGCAGAAGGAAAGGGGAGCCCTTCGGTACCAATTTCTCTGCAAGTTTATTTGCAAAGATCAATGGACCATTGTCAGTAATTCAGTCTTTCACAAAGCCTGATTTTACGGAGAATACCAATGGAGGCCCGCTGACCCTTGAATTTGCTGCCTCTATGTTCAAGGACGAGGAAAGTGTGAAGAAGATGGCGGCACTGGTGAAGGCATATATTGATATGGGTGGACATCAGTTGCAGTTAAATGCAGTAAACTCTGAGATGCTGAAAGCCGCTCAGGAGCATCCGGAAGAACATCGTCAGTTAGTAGTGCGTATCTGGGGCTGGAGTGCATATTTCGTGGAACTGGATAAAGAGTATCAGGATCACGTGCTGAGACGCCAGCAGTATCGGGTTTAGTATGAACGGAGTGATATTCGATATCAAGGAGTTCACAGTTCATGATGGTCCGGGATCCCGCATAACCGTGTTTTTAAAGGGCTGCCCACTGCGCTGCAGATGGTGCCATAACCCGGAAGGATTAAGTGTGGCGAAGCAGCTGATGTATAAGGAAAAATTCTGTAGCCGCTGTGGAGCGTGCCGACAGCCTTGTGGACACGAGGGGTGTAAGCCATTTAGCAGGTGTATTCACGCATGTGCCAATGGTTGCCTGAGTATCGTGGGCGAAGAGGTTTCCAGCGACGTTTTGGCGCAGCGACTGCTTAAGTATGTAGATATTCTACGTATGATGAACGGTGGTATCACCATCTCCGGCGGTGAACCCCTGCTGCAATCAGAGTTTGTGTGTGAATTGGTGGAAAAACTGGGTGGTGTACATAAAGCCATCCAGACCAGTGGTTATGCAGCACCGGAAATCTATAAGAAGGTCATCAATCATTTTGATTTTTGTCTGCAGGATATTAAACTGGTGGATAGAGATGCCCATGTATGGTATACTGGAGTCAGCAATGAAAATATCTTGAAGAATGTGGAATGGCTGAAACAAAGTGGTAAGCCGTTTGTCTTCCGGCTGCCCTTGATTCCGGAGATTACGGATACAGAAGACAATTTAAAGGCAATCTCGGACATTGTCGGAGAATATCGGGTAGAACTGATGCCTTACAATGAATTGGCAGGTGCAAAGTACGGCATGGTGGGGATGGAGTACACTCTGCCGGCGGGGAAGAACCGCGAGGAAGATTTTACGAAGTATTTTCAGAATGCAGTTTTGCTGAAGTAGGAAGGAAGAAGAGAGTATGAACATTTTATCATTGAACAGCCTTGAATTTAAGGCTTATGGGAAAGTTGTGGATAATGTGGATCTGACACAGTTGGTGGAGGCATTGAAAAAGACACCTGTGTCGGAAGCAGTTGCATATGAGCCAAGTGTGGAAGCACTGGAGAACACAGAGACTTTTAAACAATTGACAGAAGTGACTTACGGCAGAATGCCCATCCAGATCGGTTACTGCAACGGTCACAATAGCATGCTCAATGCACTGGAATATCACAAAGATTCTGAAATTAATGTGGCAGCAACGGATGCCATACTGCTTCTGGGTCTGCGCAGCGAGATAGAAGATGATTATACATATGATACTGCAAAGGTAAAAGCATTTCTGCTTCCTGCTGGTACAGCAGTGGAAATCTATGCGACTTCGCTTCATTATGCACCCTGTGGTGTGGATGGAGCAGACTTTCAGGTAGCAATCGTGCTTCCTAAGGGGACCAATTATCCGCTACCGGAAGGAAGAATTGCGGCACCCGGCGAAGATCGCCTGATGACAGCGGTGAATAAATGGCTCATCGGACATCCGGAGGGTGGCCTTGACGAAGGAAGCTTTCTGGGGTTAAAAGGCGAGAATCTGAGTGTGGTATAAAAGCAAAGCCTATTTGGCTGTGTGGTGCTAAATTGTAAATACATAGAGAGAATATAAGCCTCGGATTAAAGGGAGTGTAGCCTGACATGGCGCACTGGCTTTGATTCGGGGTTTTACTGTACTTCAAGGACTTTCCTTTGCGCCCTTGTTTTATGTGGCTTTTTATTCATAAAGCTCGGAAATGTGTAGAAACGCTGAAATTGTTAAATATTTAATTGAATTATGCTCAATCATATCATTGTAAGGAAAGCATTTGTTAAAAGCAAAGATCTATGGTAGAATGGAATCGTGTTTGAAATTCTTTCCATTCTACTGGAAAGGAGGAATAGTGTAGTAGCAATGTAAAAAGGTGTAGTAAGATATTTTTTGAAAAAGTAAAGAGTCGAAAAGCCTTTAAAATAGGAGGTTTTTTTGAGATATGGAGCAATACAAGAAGGAATTTATTGAATTCATGGTTGATTGTGGTGTACTTAAGTTTGGAGATTTTACAACAAAGAGCGGAAGGAAGACCCCTTTCTTTGTTAACACAGGTTTTTATCGTTCTGGCTCTCAGCTTAGAAGATTAGGCGAATATTATGCAAAAGCGATTAATGATAAATACGGTATGGATTTCGATGTATTATTCGGACCCGCCTACAAAGGCATTCCGCTTAGCGTAGCTACTGCAATGGCAATCAGTGAATTTTATCAGAAGGATATCAAATATTGTTCTAACCGCAAGGAAGTTAAGGATCATGGAGATACAGGTATTTTACTCGGTTCCCCGCTTAAGGATGGGGACAAGGTTATCATTATTGAAGACGTAACTACTGCGGGAACCTCTATTGGAGAAACGATGCCTATATTGGCAGCCCAAGCTCAGGTAAAGGTATTGGGTTTAGTGGTATCCGTAGACCGAATGGAGAGAGGACAAGGCAATAAAAGTGCACTTTCCGAGATAGAAGAGAACTATCACATAGCGACTACAGCAATTGTTACGATGAAAGAAGTGGTTGAGCATCTGTATAATCGCCCCTACAATGGGAAAATTGTTATTGATGATACGTTAAAGCTAGCAATTGATGCATATTATGAGCAATATGGAGTGGTAAATTAGGATCGATAGATAGACGATAGATAAAGGAGGGATTGTATATGATGGAGAAAATCTATAACACAATGAAGTCAGTCGGAGTGTGGAATCTTGTTATGGGAATTCTGTTAATTATTGCAGGAACTGCATCCGGTACTTTGTTAATATTAAACGGTGCAAAATTACTTAAGAAAAAGTCAGATCTGTTATTTTAATAAATAGGAATTTTCTAGGTCCTAAGTAAATCGAAAGATTTCTTAGGGCTTTTTTGCATCGCATTATCCGGCTTTCTTATGAATTGATACTATGCTTATCCGACAAGTTCTAGATTGACTGATTGAAAGAAGATGAATATTCTGCTAGAATAGAATGAAGAATAAATTGGTATCAATAAATTTCAAGAATGAATTAATAAATGTAATTCGCACTCAGCTATATAAACGGCAGCTTGGAGGTTTCATATGCATGATATAAGTTTATATGAGAAGAAGATTATAAATGACGAAGAATTTCCGGTGCAGATGTTCAAGCAACAGATTCGCAGGCAGGGGCTTTTTTGCCCATCCCATTGGCATGAGCATATTGAATTGCATTATGTAATGAAGGGACAAGGAACCTTCTACTGTAACCATAAACCCTTTGATATGGAGAAGGGAAGTCTGGTTATTATTAATTGTAATGAGTTGCACGAGGGCTTCAGCCGATCGAAGAGTTTGGACACGTTGGTAATTATATTTGAATTAGATTCCTTTTCTAAAGAGGTTGCCAACTGTAATGCCATATTTCAATCCATCATCTATTCCGATCATACAATCAAGAAGCTGATGGAGGATATCTATCAGGAGGAGATTAGCAAACAAGCTGGATATAAGATGGCAATGCGTGGTAAAATATATGAACTGATTACTTATCTGCTTCGAAATTATGTCTCTGAAAGCCTGTCGGACAAGGAGAATATAAAACGTATGCAGAATTTAAATCGTCTGAATCTGGTATTGAAGTACATACAGGATCATTATTCAGAGCCGATTGCCATACAGACTCTGGCAGAATTAATCCACCTAAGCGAGTACCGTTTCTGCCACTTATTCAAGGAGAGTCTGGGGAAAAGTCCTCTGAATTATATCAATGAGGTTCGGTTAAAGACAGCTCATCACTTATTGGAACAGAAGGAGATGAACGTGTCAGAAGTGGCTACAGCGGTTGGCTTTACGGATTACAATAATTTCGGCAGATTGTTTCGTAACTATTATGGCTATGCACCCTCCAATGTATGGGGTTGATAGAAATAGCAAGATAATATGTATTAACAGCAAGATAACCATAGATAAACAAGCTATGGAAATGTATTATGTAAAATATAATGATTAAAATAGGAGGTAAGATTATGAAATTAGGTACATTTACTGTTGTTTTAGGCGATATGTCTCTTGATAAGGCATGTGATTTTCTGTCTAAAAACGGTGTCCAAACAGTAGAGATCGGTTGCGGCGGATATCCCGGAAGAGCCCATTGCGATCCGGATATTTTATTAAATGATGAGAATGAGTTGAAGAAATTCAAGAATACGATAAAGGATCATGATTTAGAAATCAGCGCTCTCAGCTGCCATGGTAATATGGTACATCCTGTTAAGGAAATGGCGGATAAATTCGATGAGGATCTGACAAAAGCAATTCTATTAGCTGAAAAGCTCGGTATATCCATCATTAACACCTTTTCCGGCTGTCCCGGAGGAAGTCCTGAGGATAAGATGCCAAACTGGGTAACCTGCTCATGGCCTGAGGATTATCTTAAAGTACTTGATTATCAGTGGAATGAGATTTTGATTCCTTATTGGAAGAAGAAGGTTGCCTTTGCTAGGGAGCATGGAGTGACTAAGTTTGCTCTTGAGATGCATCCCGGTTTCTGCGTATATAATACCAGCACCTTATTGAAGCTTCGCGAAGCCGTCGGACCGGAAATCGGTGCCAACTTTGATCCAAGCCATCTGATTTGGCAGGGGATGGATCCTTGTGCAAGTATCCGTGAGCTTGGTAAGGCAGGAGCTATCTTCCATTTCCATGCAAAGGATACCAAGATTGATAAATACAATACTGCAGTAAACGGTGTATTGGATACAGGGCATTATGGCAACGAGCTGAACCGCTCCTGGATCTTCAGAGCAGTTGGTTACGGTAACGGTGAGGAGTTCTGGAAAGCGATCGTATCCGAGCTTCGTATGGCTGGCTATGACCATGCGATAAGCATCGAGCATGAAGACAGCTTGATGTCAGGAAGAGAGGGCTTGGTGAAAGCAATTGACTTCCTGAAGAATGTATTAATCTACGAAGCAAGAGGTGAAATGTTCTGGGCTTAATATTCGATAAGCAGTTTTCTGCTTTTAGTCAGAATGTTTACATGAATTAAAATCACTTTATGAGAAATTTTATGGAGGCTAAATTGTAATGAAAGGTACAAATTATAAGCTTGGTATTGTTGGTTTTGGCGGCATGGGTAACTGGCATAGAGAAACCATCGAGACCATAGACGGAATAGAGGTTGCCGGAATATACGACATCAAAGAGGCTCGTAAGACTTATGCGAAGGAAGTCGGCGTGCATAGCTATGACAGCTTAGAGGAATTATTAGCGGATGATCAGATTGATATCGTGCTAGTCGCTACCCCCAATGATTTGCATAAACCGATTGCAATTCAAGCAATGCGTGCGGGTAAGAATGTGGTTAGTGAGAAGCCGGTTACGTTGAATTCATCTGATTTACAGGAAATGATGGATGTGGCGAAGGAAACGGGGAAATTATTCACTGTTCATCAGAACCGTCGTTGGGACGAGGATTACCTGACAATGAAGAAGATTTATGAGGAGCAGAAGCTGGGCGAAACATATCGTATCGAATCCAGAGTACACGGTTCCAGAGGTATTCCCGGTGATTGGCGTCAGGAGAAAGAGCATGGCGGAGGCATGGTACTGGACTGGGGTGTACACCTGTTGGATCAGATACTTCAGATGATGGGAAATACAAAGCTAAAGACGGTTTATGCTACTGTGACCAATATTACTAACACAATGGTTGATGATGGCTTTAGTGCACAGCTCGGCTTCGAGAATGGTGTGGATGTTGTGGTTGAAGTAGGAACCAGTAATTTTATCTCTCTGCCCAGATGGTATATGGTCGGCCAGAACGGTACTGCAATTATTGAGGACTGGAGTCTGAAGGGTCGCATTGTTCGCGCTGTCGGTAAGAATGAAAAGGATGTTGTACCTGTACGTACCGCAGCGGGATTAACAAAGACAATGGCACCCCGCAGGGAGGATACAATCAGTACCGAGGAGCTCGATGTTGTTAAGAGTGACATCAGAGATTTTTATCGTAATGTAATGAAGGCAATCGCGAAGGAAGAAGAGCAGAAGATTAAATTACCTGAGGTGATGAGAGTAATGAAGCTAATGGAAGCAATTTTTGAATCCTCTGAGAAAAAGCAGGTTGTCTACTTCGAATAAAACAGTAAAGAATGCTAAAGCGAAGGTATGATATGACACTGCATATCATACTTAATTATGCCTGTAGTTACGGCTTGCAGGCTCTGAGAGGGAAGGTATATATATGGGTAAATTACCGGTTGCACTTCAGGTATATTCCATTCGTGAGGATGCAGAAAAGGATTTTATAAAAGCAATGCAGGAAGTTAAGAGCATGGGCTATGATGGCGTAGAGCTTGCCGGCCTTTATGGTTATGCACCGGAGGAGGTAAGAGATATTCTGAAGGAGATTGGACTCGTACCGATTTCGGCACATGTGGCTTATCAGGAGTTTAAAAAGGATATTACTAAGACTGCTGAGAATTATGCTACGATTGGTTGTAAATATGTTGCAATCCCCTATCTTTTAGAGGATCAGCGTTACGGCACAGAATATTTTAATGAGTTCATGGCAGATATACCTGCGATTGCTGCAGCATGTCAAAAGGTTGGAATTACCTTAATGTATCATAATCATGATTTTGAATTCCTTAAGACACCGGATGGCGAATATATATTGGATTACATGTATCGTATTTACGGTAAGGAGGTTTGGCAGGTGGAGCTGGATACCTGCTGGACCAAGGTAGCCGGAGAGGATCCTGCCACCTATATGAAGAAGTATGAAGGAAGATTACCGGTGGTTCATCTGAAGGATTATAGTGAAGGAACACCCTTTGAATTTAGAGCTGTCGGACATGGGGTTCAGGATATCCCTTCGATTCTCGCTCAAGCTGTTGCCGGCGGTAGTCAGTGGTTGGTTGTAGAACAGGATAGACATACAGAATATACTGCCCTTGAGGATGCACGTATCAGTTTAGATTATCTGAAGTCCTTAGGCGTATAACGAATGAATCAATATGGAGGTTTAGTTATGAGAAAGGTTAAAATCGGTATCGTCGGCTGTGGCGGTATCGCTAACGGTAAGCATTTACCCGCAATCCAAAAGAATGGTAACTATGAAATAGTTGCTTTCTGTGATATTGTTGAAGAGAGGGCATTAGCGGCAAAAGAGAAATACGGTGTCGCAGATGCACGAGTTTATACTGATTATACAGAATTAGTGAAGGAAACAGAGCTTGAAGCAGTATATGTGTTAACACCGAATAAGTCTCATTCTGCTATTTCTGTAGCTGCTATGAAGGCGGGCAAGCATGTTATGTGCGAGAAGCCGATGGCAAAATCCTATGCAGATGCTAAGCTGATGCTTGATACCGCCAAGGAAACCGGCAAGCTGTTAACCATCGGTTATCAGAATCGTTACCGTCAGGATTCAAAGTATTTAAAAACAGCCTGTGATAATGGCGATTTAGGTGATATTTATTACGCACGTGCTCATGCGGTTCGCAGACGTGCAGTACCGACCTGGGGTGTATTTCTGAATGAAGAGGAGCAGGGCGGCGGTCCGTTAATCGATATCGGAACCCATGCTCTTGACCTGACTCTCTGGATGATGGACAATTACGAAGCGGAATCCGTTACGGGCTCCGTATATCGTAAGCTGGCTGATCAGACCGATCAAGGCAATGCGTTTGGTGCTTGGGATCCGAAGGAATTTACGGTGGAAGATGCCGCAATCGGATTTGTAAAGATGAAGAATGGTGCAACCATTCATCTGGAGGCTTCCTGGGCATTAAATACCTTAGAGGTAGATGAAGCTAAGACTAGCCTCTGTGGTACGAAAGCAGGAGCTGATATGAAGGACGGTCTTCGTATTAATCGAGTTCAGTACAATAAGCAATGTGTTGAAAAACCGGATCTGAAATCCGGCGGAGTTGCATTCTTTGCAGGACAGAGTGAAGATGCTCCGGATATCGAGCAAAGAGTATTCTACAATGCGATTACAAAAGGTGAGGACCTGGTTGTAAAACCGGAGCAGGCAATCGTGGTTACAAGAATACTGGAAGCAATTTATGAATCAGCTCGTACAGGAAAGACAGTTTATTTTGACTAATCAGATATAACCTAACAGGACAACCTGCTAGGATACGAGGGTAGTATTATTGATAGGGCTTTGATAGGCAAAGAATGATTTCGATGTCTGTCAGAGTCCTTATACATGGCATCGGAGAATATCGCGAATGACATGAATTTCTATAGTTTTTTACTTCCTATCTTGACAAAAACTAAAAACTGGAATATGATGTGGCAAGATAATATTTTTATGTGAGAAGGCTTGAGCCTTCAATCAAAATGGAGAAGCAGATGAACACGATACTTAGATGGATTAGATTTGAAGCTATTATGATCGCAATTTTACCCAACAACGGGATAAGTGCGCCCATTTTTAATAGTTTTCAATATAACCCTATAAGTAGTTTGGAGCATTCATAATAACGGTAATTGGATAATTATGATTAGTAGAACCCAAAGCTTATACGGCTTTGGGTTTTTTTATTTTGATGATAAAGTGCCACTATAATTTTTATATAGAATAGAACAAGAAAGTTTGAGGTTGTTAAGATGATTGAATTAAATGTAAATGGATTAGTGAAATACTATGGAGCGAATAAATTATTTGAGAATATTTCCTTTGAGGTTAAGAGCGGAGAGAGGATAGGTCTGATTGGACAGAATGGTTGTGGAAAAACCACATTGATGAAGATTTTAATGGGACTGGAGGAGTATCAGGGGGGTGAGATTAGTCTTCGAAAGGATACTAAGATTGGCTACTTGAATCAGATACCGGTGTATGAGAAGTCAACTACCACTATTCAGGTACTCCGAATGGCCTTTCATGCTGTATACTCAATCCGTAGTCAGATGGAGGAATTGGAACACGCGATGGGTCTTTTGGTGGGGGAACCATTGGAGAAAGCGATGAACAGCTATGCGAGATTGCTTGAGCAGTATGAGCTGAACCACGGCTATGAGCTGGATACCAGAATCGATAAGATAACCGAAGGTCTTCAGATTGATGATAACATGAAGAATATGCTTTTTGAAAAGCTCAGCGGTGGGGAGAAGACAAGAGTGATACTGGGTAAAATATTATTAGAGGAACCGGATATCCTACTACTGGATGAACCGACGAATCACCTGGATCTGTTGACAATCGAATGGTTGGAGGATTTTTTGAAAGGATACAAGGGATCAGCCTTAATCATATCCCATGACCGTTTCTTCCTGGATACGGTGGTCAGTAAGATATATGAACTGGAATATGACAATGTGGAGCAGTATCTTGGTAACTATAGCTATTATGTAGTCGAGAAGGAACGCCGCTTTTTAATTGAGTACCGCAATTATCAAAATCAGCAGCGCAAGATTGAACGTATGGAGCAGCAGATTGAACGCTATCGTATCTGGGGTGCTATGCGTGACAGTGAGGCCATGTTCAAGCGTGCCAAGGAGCTGGAGAAGCGCCTGGAAAAGATTGATGTGCTGGATCGACCGGTATTGGAGAAACGCAAGATCCGCTTAAAGCAGACCGCGGTCCAAAGATCAGGGAAGCTGGTATTGGAGCTGACAGGAGTATGCAAATCCTTTGGTGCAAGGGAATTGCTTCAGGATATCAATCTAGGCATCTTCTATCAGGACAGTGCCTGTATTATCGGAGAAAACGGAAGCGGAAAGACTACTCTGCTAAAGATGATATTAGGAGAAGAGACTGTAGAAGAAGGAACGATACGCCTTGGGGCCAATGTAATCATTGGGTATCTTCCTCAGCATGTGGAATATCCGGATGAGGAACAGACGGTACTGGAATATTTTGCACGCCTTCATAATTTGACAAATGGGGCTGCCAGATCGCAGCTTGCTAAGGTATTATTCCTTCAAGAGGATGTGAATAAGAAGATAAAGTACCTCTCCGGTGGGGAGAAGAGTCGCTTGCGTCTTTGCTCTCTTACCTTTGATGGTGCGAATTTGCTTATACTGGATGAGCCGACGAATCATCTGGATGTTGACTCTCGCGAGGTTTTGGAGGAAACTTTGAATGAATTTGAGGGAACCTTGCTCTTTGTATCTCATGACCGGTATTTTATTAATAAGCTGGCCGATAAGGTGATAACCATTGAAGAGGGTACTCTTCATGAGTATGATGGAGACTATGCCTATTATCAAGAGGAGCATAAAAAGGAGTTGGATAGGAAGTCCGCGCAGAAGGTAAATCACGCTGTGGCAGTTAATCCCAAACAGGGGCATCTTACTGCCTATAGGGATAAGGTTAGCACGGTAGTAATCGGGAACTCCACAAAAGGGAACAAGTCAAATTCTGATTATTCTCCGGACAGGGTGATCAAGAAGCCAGGCAGAACGCCGGAGCAGCTGGAGCTTAAGATAGATGAACTGGAAGGGAGAATAAAAGAGCTGCAGGATATGATGGGGATTCATAATACCGATGGAGTAAGGCTGCAAGAGCTATATCTAGAGCATAAAAAGCTGGAAGATGAATTAGAGAAGGTATTTTCTGAGTGGGAACAGCTTTTAACCTAAGTACCACGAAAGCAAATACTCCGTTACATGACAATAGAAAGTTCTCGAAGCGTGCTTTCTATTGTATGAAAATCATTGATCGAACTCATTCTTTCCATTTATGGTTTGGTCTGAACTTTAACAGTCGTAATATCCGACTGTAAAGAAAGTGTAGATTTTTAAACAGAAAGAAGGTATAATCATCCTCGTACTAAAAAGAATATTACATTTTAGCTTAATCCGTGCAGTTAGGCACAAAAAATAAAGTGGCGTTGCCTTGGTTATGATACTATGACAAAATTGCCAGATATACGATGGAGGTTATTGTGAGGACACAGGATTTTTATTATGATTTACCCGAAGAATTGATTGCTCAGGACCCGCTACAGGATCGTTCCGGCTCCAGACTGCTGTTGCTGGATAAAGAGACCGGTGCAATAGAACATAGAATATTCCATCAGATTACCCAGTACCTTCGAGGGGGAGATTGCCTGGTGGTGAATAATACGAAGGTTATTCCTGCCAGATTAATCGGCGAGAAGCTTCATGAGGATAATCCTTCTGCTACCGGGGAGGCACAAGGAGCAAGGATTGAGCTGCTATTACTTAAGCGTAGAGAGAACGACATCTGGGAGACGTTAGTAAAACCGGGTAAGAAGGCAAGAACGGGAACCAGAATCAGCTTTGGTGACGGGTTGCTGGTCGGTGAGATCATCGATATGCTGGAGGAAGGAAACCGTCTGGTTCAATTCAAATATCAGGGCATTTTCGAAGAAATATTGGATCAGTTGGGGCAGATGCCATTGCCCCCTTATATTACTCATGAATTAGAGGACAAGAACAGATATCAGACCGTATATGCCAAGTATGAAGGCTCAGCTGCGGCTCCAACAGCCGGACTTCATTTTACCAAGGAGCTGTTGGCCGAGATAGAGGAGATGGGGATTCCCATTGCCAATGTTACACTTCATGTAGGGCTTGGGACTTTCCGTCCGGTGAAGGTGGATAATGTACTGGAGCATCATATGCACTCGGAATTTTATCAAGTGACCCAGGAGGCGGCTGATATCATTAATATGACAAAGCAGAAGGGCGGCAGAGTGATCTGCGTAGGTACCACAAGCTGTCGAACGATTGAGTCAGCAGCAGACGAACAGGGATTGGTTCAGCCGGGAAGTGGTGATACTTCAATTTTCATTTATCCCGGATACAGGTTCAAGGTTCTGGATGCACTAATCACGAATTTCCATCTTCCCGAATCAACCTTGATGATGTTGGTGTCAGCTCTTGCAGGAAGAGAACACATCATGGCAGCATATGAGGAAGCTGTGAAGGAACGCTATCGTTTCTTTAGTTTTGGCGATGCGATGTTTATACATTAAATTATTAAGCACAATAATGGCAGAGGATGCATAAGATAGCGGTATATATTTAAGAATGTTAGCATAGGATATCAACATCAAAAAAATTTTTTTCAAATTCCTATTGCATTTTAAAAATAAGTATGCTACACTCACCAATATAAATTTTGAAGACGACGAGGTCAAAGCAATGTGCTTTGGCCTTCTCTTTTGGATTGACAAAGAGGTCAAAGCATTGTGCTTTGACCTCTTTTCGTTTGCATAGCTGGCATTCTTCAATACATGATTCAGAAAATGTCTGTATATCCGACATTTTTGATTATAGAAATTTATTATGAGGAGGAAGAAAATATGGATGTGAAAGTAACGATGGACACCTTATGGGTCCTACTGGCGGGAATGCTGGTGTTTTTTATGAATTTGGGTTTTGCGGCTATTGAAACCGGTTTTGCAAGATCCAAAAATGCAGTAAATATTTTGTCAAAGAATTTAATTGTATTTGCTGTATCTTCGCTGGGCTTTTTGTTACTGGGTTTTGGGTTAATGTTTGGTGATGGCAATGGATTTATCGGTATGAGTGGATTATTTATGCTGTCGGGTGCCGATAATTCACCGGCTGTAAATGAAGCATATGAGGGAGTATATTCGGCTTTATCCTGGACCGGAATACCGTTTTATGCCAAATTCTTCTTTCAGCTGGTATTCTGCGGTACAGCTGCTACCATTGTTTCAGGTGCAGTCGCAGAGCGTATTAAGTATCTTTCCTTTATCATCTTCTCTTTCGCACTGACCTTAGTGGTATATCCGATCATCGGACACTGGATATGGGGAGGCGGCTTCCTGGCGGAGATGGGATTCTTTGATTTTGCAGGTGACACGGTAGTGCACTCGGTAGGCGGATGGGCCGCTCTTGCAGGTGTTCTGATCTTAGGACCCCGCGTCGGAAAATATACCAAGGACGGCAAGATGAATCCAATCCAGGGACATAACATGAGTCTTGCTGTAATCGGACTTTTTGTACTTTGGCTGGGATGGTTTGGTTTCAACCCCGGCTCTACCATGGCAGCAGATCCGGAAGCGATCTCTCATATCCTTATGACCACCAATACCGCGGCCATTTGTGCTGTTTTAACTGCAACCGCAACCTCCTGGATCATAATCGGTAAGCCGGATCTTGGTATGACGATTAACGGCTGTCTTGCCGGATTGGTCGCAATCACCGGAAGCTGTGCCTTTGTCAGTGTAACCAGCTCAATGATTATTGGTGCCATCGCCGGAGTATTAGTAGTCTTTGCTGTCATACTCTTTGATAAGCTGAAGCTCGATGATCCGGTGGGAGCATTGGCAGTTCATCTGTTCAATGGTATCTTCGGAACCCTGGCTGTCGGTTTATTTGCAGAGGACGGATTGACCGGTGTGGCAACCGGTAACGGTTTATTCTATGGCGGAGGCTTCAAATTGTTAGGTGTCCAGTTCGTTGGAGTTTTGGCGGTCGGTGCGTTTACTTTTATTGGTTCTTTTATCATTTGGTCTCTCATAAAAGTAACCATTGGGCTTAGAGTTCCTGTCCGAGAGGAGATTGAAGGACTTGATATTCATGAGCATGGTAATCAGGCATATCCTGAATTTCCGACCAGAAAGCAGACCTATACATTGCTGACCAAAGATATTCATGCTGATGAAAAGAAAACTAAGATTTATTAATTGAATCGTAAAGGAGGATACAGGAATGAAGCATATTAAAGCAATCTTGCAACCGGAAAAGCTTGCTGATGTGAGGGCAGCATTGGAACAGTCAAAATGCTATCGTGGTATTATCATCACGGATGTGATGGGTCAGGGAACCCAGAAGGGTATTGTTCAAGCCTGGAGAGGTGAAAAGTTTCAGACAGATTTAATCCCTAAGGTGGAAATAGATTTAATCGTTAAGGATAATGAGGTGGATGAAATCGTTAAAAAAATCCATCAGAGTGCCCATACCGGTGAAATCGGTGATGGTAAAATATTCATCTACAACGTAGAAGAGGCAATCCGTATCAGAACCGGCGAGACGAGTGATGATGCACTTGATTAAATATTGTGATCTATAAGAAAGCTCCCATAGGCAGACGGATTAGAAGTTTATGTGATCCGGAAGCTTAAGGGGGCTTTTTTATTTGCGCGTAATAGAAGGTGTTTGCCATTGGCATTGATTTTTGTTAAACTAGGAATGTAGAGAAAGACGATTACTGAAATGAAATGAGGGATAGTCATGTATACAAAGCTGAACATTATGGATGATATTAGGAAACTAGGAATAGAGCCGACTGACACGCTATTGATTCATTCTTCTATGAAGGCAATCGGCGAGGTTGAGGGAGGAGCGGATACCATTCTGGATGCTTTCATGGAATTTATGAAGGAGGGATTGTTAATCTTTCCGACCCATACCTGGGCACAGATGAGCGATGAATATAGGGTGTTTCATGTGGCCTCAGAGCCCTCCTGCGTAGGACTATTGACGAACTTATTCTTAAAGCGCCCGGGAGTAATTAGGTCCTGGCATCCGACGCATTCCGTAGCAGCCTTTGGTCAGGATGCTGCTGATTACATAGCTGGAGAAGAATTCAGTGAAACACCCTGTCCTAGAACCGGCTGTTGGGGTAAGCTTTATGACCGCAAGGCAAAGATATTATTTCTTGGCTGCAGTCCGAAGAAAAATACTTATCTTCATGGGGTTGAGGAGTGGAATCAGATTGAAAACCGATTAACTGATTTTTATCGTCCTTATCAGATAATGACTCCTGAGGGAAATCGGATAGACCGGCCGATGAGGGGACATTACAATCCCGTCGGTGACATATCATATAACTATGATAAGATGATGGCACCATTTTTACACCATGGAATTGCGAAGGAAGGTCATATCGGAGATGCCAAGTGTTACTTATGTGACGCGGTAGGAATGGCGGAGCTGACCTCCTCTTATCTGCAAAGAGAACCGGATCTGTTCCTAAACGGTGATCCGGTTCCTGACGAATGGCTATAATAAACTGAATAGTATCACTTATAAAATCTTAAAGAATAAGGATTGACAATATACTTCTTTATGCGAAAGACTTAAGGTTATTACTTACCCATCTTCGTCAGGATGCTTCTTGCAACACTGATGCCGTTGGCGGAAGCCTGCTGTAAGCCACGGGTTACGGCAGCGCCGTCACCGATGGCACGAAGACCCTCAACACTGGTCTCAAAATCGGTATTGACAACAACCTTGTTAGAGTAGAACTTAACTTCAACACCATAGAGCAAAGTCTCATCACTGGCAATACCCGGTGTAACCTTATCGAGTGCCAGAAGCATTTCCTTAATATCCACCATGATACGATGAGGGAATACTAAGGATAAATCTCCGGGGACAGCATCCTTTAAGGTGGGAATCAGGTTGTTTCTGCAGAGTCTCTCCTCTGTGGTTCTTCTGCCTCTTTGGAAGTCACCGAAGGTCTGAACGAGTATTCTGCCGCCGCAAAGCATATTGCTGAGCTGTGAGATATGCTTACCATATTCGATCGGAGTCTTGAAGGGCTTCGTAAAGTTCTTGGATACCAGGATTGCAAAGTTCGTATTATTAGTCTTATATTCCTTTGACTTATAAGCATGACCGTTTACAACAGCCAGATTATTCTCATAATACTCGGTAGCAACTTCTCCGGAGGGATTGGTACAGAAGGTACGTACTTTATCATCGAAGGTAGGAGTATAATATACCAGCTTTGCTTCATAGAGATTCTTGTTCAGGAATTCCATAACCTCGTCACGAACTTCCACACGAACACCGATATCTACGGTTCCGACCTTGGTCTCGATGCCATGATCCTTGCAGATGGAGCTGAACCAGTCAGAACCCTCACGGCCGATGGCAGATACAATCTCCTTCGCATAGAAGGTATCGCCCCCAGCGGTCACAATCCCCTTGGCTTGTTTATCTTCAATAATAATATCCATAACCATGGTATTGAATATCATCTCAACACCCTCTGCCAGCAGATGCTCCTGGAGTCTGGTATAGATTTTATAGCCTTCCTCCGTTCCTAAGTGACGGATCGGGCATTCAATTAATTTTAAGTTAGCGTTAATGGCACGTCTTCTGATCTCGCGAATCTCAGCTTCCTTGTCCACACCGTAGACATTGGTATCTGCTCCGAATTTCAGATAGATATCATCGGATTCCTTAATCAACTCCATTGCCCTATCGTATCCTAAGATATCGGGAAGATTACCGCCTACATCGGGAGATAAGGAGAGCTTTCCGTCAGAAAATGCTCCGGCACCGGCAAAACCGGTAGTTATAGCACAGGGTTGACAGCCGATACATTGCTTGGTGGTTCTCTTCGGACACAGTCTCTTTTCAATCGGCCGGCCCTTTTCCACCATCAGTATTTTTAGGTTTTTGTTCTCTTTAATAAGCTCATAGGCACAAAAAATACCGGAAGGTCCGGCTCCTATGATAATTACATCGTAATTTTGCATCGACAACACTCCTTTTGGAATCAAATTGATCTCATTTCCGTGCTAATTCTATCACATAGTGGGCTACAAAACAAGCTTCATCTTGTATTTTAATTCAAACAAAATGCATATATAAGCAGGGCTAATACAATATAAAAGGAGACCTTATCAGTCCCCTTTTTATCATTCATGTCAATAGAAGTTCGTATAGCGCTCTTTCTATTGTATACGCG
>JAEZKL010000083.1 GCA_023415475.1 Bacillota bacterium
TTCTTCTACAGAGGAAAGCTTAGATGAAGATGATGGGGAGGGCGGAAGCAGAACAGATAATAGTGCCCAGCGGGAAGAAAGTACCGTTCTGGTTACGAACGAGGATGGAAATTCAGTGCCTTACATATTGCAGGAACTTGAACCGGAGATAGAAGGCGTCGTTGTGATCGCGGAAGGTGGAGATAATGACATGATAAAAATGGACATTATGCAAGCGGTTGAGGTATTATTTGACGTACCTGCGCATAAGGTTATAGTAATGAAAATGAGGAATGGTATAAAATGATCAGGAGGTCTAAAATGAAAAATATATTTAAAAAGAATCACATCATAATCACTGCACTGGCTATTATGATTGTTATTGCAGGTTATCTCAGCTTCACTAACGATGACCTTGCAGACAAAAAGGATGCCATAGAAACAGAAGCTACGAATACCGGTGACTATGAAGAGTTCACCGACTCGGAAGGGATGGATCTGGCTACGGCAGATACGAATGATACAACTGGCGTCGATGTGGATGAACAAAACCAGAGTGATACAGTTAATGATACAAATACAGGTGAAGATACAAATACAGACCAAGATGTGAATGATAATGATGAGACACTTGACCAAGCAGATGAGCTTGGTGACATTTCCGATGAAGATATACTGGCAAATGCTCAGGAGGTAAGTGATAATGGTGATATCAATCTCGAAGAAGGCGTTCCGGGAGAAGCAGTTCTTGCGAATGCTGCAAGCACGATTGATGCCAGCTATTTTGCTTCCAATAAGATTGAGAGAGAGCAAGTAAGAGCAAAGAACAAGGCTGATTATATGGATATTATCAACAGCACTACAGTATCCAAGGATCAGAGGCAGGCAGCAGTAGACAGTATGCTAGAGCTTACCGATATAATAACGAAAGAGAATAAAACAGAGATGCTGCTGGAGGCAAAGGGTTTTACAGATCCAATCGTATTCATGGACGATGGTAAGGTAGACGTAGTTGTGAATGCCGAAGCATTAACCGATCAACAGCTTGCAATCATCGAAAAGGTTGTTAAGGATAAGACGGGAGTTGCAGTTAAAGATATCAGTATTAATCCGGTAGTAATTTCAGAATAATAAGGTATATCATAAACTCATTCATTAATAAGGTAAAAGGAATATGGCAATGAATGCAAAGCCTTCATTGCTATATTCCTTTTATGCCCTGTGGGTATACGAATGCAAGCATTCGAGTTCTATTCCCAAATATTACCTCCATTCTTAATAGTTACAATAATTATAATTGCAAATGTTGAGTTATTTGGTATAATACTATATAATACAAATAGAAATGTAATATAAATTACAAATTTAACGGAAGTGATGTAAAGTTTGCAGTAAGGTGCGTAGCTTTTATTCTTCCGTACTTCTGTCAGTAAGAAAGTATACCGGATAACATTAGGAACTTAGGAGGTAATCATTGTGAATAAAGAACCGGAAATCAGAAACACATATAAAATACATGAAAATGGTAAGGTTGGAGAAGTGCAGATAGCAGATGAGGTCGTTGCCACCATTGCAGGCTTAGCGGCTACAGAAGTAAAGGGCGTGTCAACAACCTCCGGAAATGTTACCAATGAACTAGCCGGTAAATTAGGAAAGAAGAACTTATCCAAGGGAGTTAAGGTACTGGTTAGTCCGGATGCAGTATCAGTGGATATGGCCCTAACCTTAGATTATGGATATGGTATTCCTGAAACTGCAAAGCAGGTGCAAGAAAAGGTGAAGTTGGCGATAGAGAATATGACCGGTTTGCAGGTCAAGGAAGTTAACATCCGTATTGCAGGAGTTAACATCGTAAAAGAGTAAAGCGATTTCCAAACAACCCTTAGTTATTACCTAAGGGTTGTTTATTCTTATGTTATAAGAAAGCCAATCCGAAAGGCTTTTATCAGTAATATAGATATAGTGACAGAATGGAACGCATCGAGTAACATTCTGATATCAGTATTTGTAAACAGGTTAGGAGGAACCGAACTGTGACAAGAAGAGAAATTAGAGAACATATTTTTCTCATGCTATTCCGTAAGGATTTTCATGAGACGAATGAATTAGGTGAGCAGATAGATTTATATATCTCCGAATTGGAGAAACCAACCATCGAGGAGTATTCTTATCTGACTTCGCGTTTTCAGGCAGTGCTTGGTAAGCTGGAGGAGATCGATGGTATCTTAACAGATACCTCAAGTGGCTGGAAGCTGAACCGTATGGGTAAGGTGGATTTAACTATCCTTAGATTAGCGGTTTATGAGCTGCGTTTTGACGAGGATATTCCGGACAAGGTAGCTATTAATGAAGCGGTAGAGCTTGCAAAGAAGTTCGGAGGAGATGAATCACCCAGCTTTATCAACGGAGTGCTTGCGAAGTTGGCATAGGTTACGAACATGTTTAGAGTATATGCAGTAATTTTGACTTGCCTTACCCTCCTTCGGGGTGTAAGACATACCCCTCCGTCGGCCGGTCTGCGCAAAATTACTACACATACTCTAAACATGCATCAAGTTTGCGAGTATGCCTTTCGCAAGTGAGGACGATATACTCAAAACATGATTTAGTTATGAGTAATCATATACTGGGATGAATACTCCAAACGATTTGTTTTGACGAGTATGCCTTTCGCAGGTGTAATCTTGGAGGATGTATGGGACAGGCTTATTCAGTTACAGAGATTAATCAATATATTAAGAATTTGTTTATGAGAGATCGGATACTCGCTTCAATTTATATTAAGGGTGAGGTCTCGAATTGCAAGTATCATACCTCGGGGCATATTTATTTTACACTAAAGGATGCTCAGGGGCAATTGGCTTGTGTAATGTTTGCAGGACAACGCAAGGGACTTACCTTTAAGCTGGAGGAAGGTCAGAGTGTAATTGCTTACGGCAGTGTGAATGTATATGAGCGAGATGGGAAATATCAGCTCTATGCCAGCGAGATTGCACTCGATGGACAGGGTGCATTATATGAGAGGTTTGAGAAACTAAAGAAGCAGCTGGAGGAAGAAGGACTTTTTGAAAGTGCGCATAAGAAGCCGATACCACAATACCCTAAGAAGGTCGGTATCGTTACGGCATCGACGGGCGCAGCCATCCAGGATATCATTAATATATCACGAAGGCGTAATCCCTACGTACAATTAATTCTATATCCGGCTCAGGTTCAGGGACAGGGATCGGCGGAAAGCGTGGCAAAGGGCATCGCAATTCTTGACAGACTTGGTTTGGATACCATTATCATCGGCAGAGGTGGTGGCTCCATTGAAGATCTTTGGGCATTTAATGAAGAGCTGGTTGCCAGGGCAATCTATCATTGTAAGACACCGATCATCTCAGCAGTAGGTCATGAGACGGATGTTACGATAGCAGACTTTGTATCGGATCTTCGTGCTCCTACCCCTTCGGCGGCAGCAGAGCTGGCGATCAATGATTATCAGGTGTTCCAGGGTGTAATCAGGGAGTATAAACGGAAGCTTTCGAGAGAGCTGCAGCAAAAGCTTAGTCAATACCGGAGCCGAGCAAATCAGCTGAAGCTAAGACTATTCTATGCAAGCCCGGCTTATCAGATCAAGCAGAAACGCCTGTATCTGATAGAGGCGGAACAGAAGCTTGCACAGAGGATGAATCAGAGACTGAAGGAAAAGAGACATAGACTGGAGCTGTATATTGCACGCCTTGAGGGCTTGTCACCATTATCTAAGCTGAGTAAGGGCTATGCCCTAATTGTTGGCGAGGATAATGTACCTGTCCAAAGCATCAAGAAAGTAAAAAAGAATGAACTGCTAACCGTATCCCTCCTAGATGGTGATATTAAGACCAAAGTGGAAGAATTGCAAGAGAAAAGCAGAGGCTTCAATTAACCTATGGAATACGATATGCATTTACATACAGGAACAATTAGCAGCGACTTGCACACAGAGTCCTTTTGTACACTGTGAGTTATGCAAGTATGCACCAAATTCGTATTATGTATTGCCTGACGGCAGGAAGGAGGTTGTTATGGCTGAGAAAGAATTAAAATTGGAAGAATCATTTGACAAACTGAACCATATACTGGAGGAGCTTGAGAAACCGGATATCGCATTGGAGGATTCCTTTACACTGTATCAAGAGGGGATGAAGCTGCTCAAGTCCTGTAATGATTCCATCGATAAGGTGGAAAAGGAACTGATTATTTTGAGTGAAAATGGAGAAGCAAATGAACTTTAATGAGGAGTTAAAGAAGCAGGTAAGTCGGGTTGAGGAGATACTGGACAAATACTGTCCAAAAGAGGAAGGCTTTCAGAGATTAATCATGGAGGCCATGAATTACAGCTTAATGGCAGGTGGTAAGCGTTTACGTCCGATAATAATGGAACAGACCTATCGTCTGTTTGAAGGTGGAGTGAAGGACCTCATTGAGCCTTTTATGGCCGCGATTGAAATGATTCATACCTATTCCTTAGTTCATGATGATCTTCCTGCCATGGATAATGATGATTATCGAAGGGGCAGAAAGACAACCCACGTTGTATATGGAGAAGCAATGGGCATCCTCGCAGGGGATGGCTTGCTTAACTATGCATTTGAAACTGCTTCAAAGGCCTTTGAAGTGATTGATGATAAAGATAATGAAGCAATAATAAAATACCGAAGAGTTGCAAAAGCGATGCAGATATTGTCTGCGAAGGCCGGTATCTATGGAATGATTGGTGGGCAGGTTATTGATATGGAGGAGCATCACGGCGAACCCTCCAGGGAACGCTTAGACCATATGTATCGTCTAAAAACAGGCGCATTGATTGAGGCCTCTATGATGATTGGAGCAATATTAGCCGGTGCTTCCTTGGAGAATATTGATAAAATAGAACAGATTGCCGGTGATATCGGACTGGCATTTCAGATAAAGGATGATATTTTGGATGTGACCAGCACTTCTGATAAGCTCGGAAAACCGGTGCATAGTGATGAGAAGAATGAAAAGACCACTTATGTCAGCCTGATGAACTTGGAAAGTGCTAATATGGAAGTGGTCAGGATCTCCGAGAGGGCAATGCAGAATTTTGACGAATTGCCTTATCAGAATGACTTTTTAAGACAGTTGATAGACATGCTGATTAACAGAGAGAGTTAGTAGCATCATAAATACAGTGTGAATAAAGGATATTAAAAGCTCGAACTTTCTGTTCTTGTTTGTAATGTTTCTCGAAAATTTATTAAGAAGCGAGGTGGTACGCTTGCCAAAGTTATTGGATAGTATAAATCAAGCGAATGATATCAAGAAAATCAAAGAGACGGATTATATTAAGCTTGCGGAGGAGATTCGCGGCTTTTTAATACAGAATATAAGTAAGACCGGAGGTCATCTGGCCTCTAACCTCGGTGTTGTGGAGCTGACCATGGCACTGCATCTATTCTTAGGCTTTCCACAGGATAAGCTGGTGTGGGATGTTGGTCACCAGGCATATATTCATAAGCTGCTGACCGGAAGAAAGGACTTATTCTCTACCCTTCGTCAGATTGATGGATTAAGCGGATTTCCCAAGCGGGAGGAGAGTATGTGTGATTCCTTCGATACCGGCCATAGCTCGACAGCTATCTCTGCGGCACTTGGTCTGGTTAAGGCTAGGGATTTAAGTGGGGCGAAGCATAAGGTAGTTGCTGTCCTTGGTGACGGAGCGTTGACCGGGGGTATGGCTTTTGAAGCTATTAATAATGCGGGAAGATTAAAGACGAACTTTATCATTGTTCTAAATGATAACAATATGTCTATTTCGGAAAATGTCGGGGGTATGGCAAATTATCTTGCCAAGCTTCGAACAAGTTCAAAATATACGGGCTTTAAAGAAAATATGGAAAATACTTTGAATATGATGCCCGGAATCGGTAAGGTAGTTGTAGATAAATTGAAGCGCTCCAAGGATGCCGTTAAGTATTTTATGCTGCCCAGCATGTTTTTTGAGGATATGGGGTTAACTTATATCGGGCCAATTGACGGACACAACATCGAGTCTATGATGAATGCTTTTGAAGCGGCTTCAAGAGCGAAGAAAGCGGTTGTCGTTCATGTACTTACCAAGAAGGGTAAGGGGTACCAATTAGCAGAGAAAAATCCGAGTAGGTTTCATAGTGTGGATTCCTTTGATGTTAAGAGTGGACAGCCGGTGCGTGATGAGAAGAGTATCTCCTATACGAAGGTATTTTCAGATGCTATGCTCAACATAGCGAAAGAGAATGACAAGGTCGTAGCAATCACGGCAGCCATGCCCTTCGGTACCGGACTGGGTGATTTTATGAAGCAATATCCGAATCGTTTCTTCGATGTAGGAATAGCGGAGGAGCATGCGGTTACCTTCGCAGCCGGTCTGGCGATGGGGGGTTATAGGCCCGTCGTAGCCATCTATTCTACCTTCCTGCAGAGAGCCTACGATCAAATTATTCATGATGTCTGTATCAATAATCTTCCGGTAGTCTTTGCAATTGACCGAGCAGGAATTACAGGCAGGGATGGAAAGACCCATCAGGGTACCTTTGATCTATCCTTCCTGTCACATATCCCGAATTTGGTTGTTATGGCACCGAAGAATTGTTATGAATTTGAGGAAATGCTGCGCTATAGCGTCTCTTATAACGGACCGGTTGCAATTCGTTATCCGAAAGGAGATGCTTACCTGGGGTTACAGGAATATCATGCTCCTATGGAACATGGCTGTAGTGAGCTTATCGAGGAAGGCGCTGAGCTGGCGATTCTTGCAGTGGGCAGTATGGTAAAGACCGGGGTTGAGGTCATGGAACTGCTAAAGCAGCAGGGTAAAAAGGCAACCTTAGTAAATGCGCGGTTTGTATCCCCAATGGATACGAAGATACTCGATAAATTATCAGATAATCATAAGCTGTTTGTCACCTTGGAAGAGAATGTGAAGAGTGGCGGATACGGTCAAAAGGTAGCGGATTACCTTTGTGAGACAAGAAAGCAGGATATCCGGCTGATTAATATTTCCGTACCGGATCTGTTTATTGAACACGGTGGAGTGAGTGAGCTTCATAAGCGCTTCGGTTTGGATGCGCAGAGCATTGTTGATAAAATATTGTAGCGAAACCCGGTTGTGATTGCAGCCGGCTAATATACATGGAGGTCTAGAGTGAAGGAACGTTTGGATATACTAATGGTGAATCGTAACTTAGCCGAGTCAAGGGAGAAAGCGAAAGCAATTATAATGTCCGGCAATGTATTTGTTGACGGACAGAGGGAGGATAAAGCAGGGAGCAGCTTTCCCGAGGAGGTTACCATCGAGGTAAAAGGAAATCCGTTGAAGTATGTCAGCCGTGGCGGTCTCAAACTAGAGAAAGCAATAGCACAGTACGGTCTCGTGCTGGAAGGGAAGATCTGTATGGATGTGGGCTCTTCCACCGGAGGATTTACTGATTGTATGCTGCAAAACGGTGCAATAAAGGTATTTGCTGTAGATGTCGGAACGAATCAGCTGGCCTGGAAGCTTAGGCAGGACCCGAGAGTCGTATCGATGGAGAAGACTAATATCAGGTACCTGACTCCAGAACAGCTGCAGGCAGAGATTGCCTTTGCCTCGATCGATGTTTCCTTTATATCCTTAACGAAAGTACTTCAGCCGGTTCGTGATTTGTTAAACGCAGAAGGTGAGATTGTTTGCTTGATTAAGCCTCAGTTTGAAGCAGGCAGAGAGAAGGTTGGGAAGAAAGGCGTCGTTCGTGACCAGAAGATTCATGAGGAAGTGATTGAGTTGGTCAGCACTTATGCCTCTTCCATCGGTTTTGAATGTCTTAATCTTGATTTTTCACCGATAAAGGGACCGGAAGGTAATATTGAATATTTATTATATCTTAAGAAATTGCAGTATGACGAAAGCAGGGAAGAATATCCGGCTGGAGCCTCTATTTCTCATGATATAATTATGAAAGTTGTAAATAAAGCGCACGGATTGTTGTCCGATAGCTGATATTAAATAAAAGTTTCTTAAGATATCTGAACTGTTACGAATATTTATTAAATCGTTCTTAAGATTATGCATATTATATTGAAATTCATGATATTATGTGATAGAATCTTGTAGTACATGAATCATTGTATTCATTTGAGGAGAGTAGCAATCCGATGGACAGATTTTTGATTATAACGAATAAAGAGAAGGACACGGATCTGCGTGTTACGACAAAGATTGTTGCTTATATAGAGCAAGCAGGCAAACGGGCCTTTTTGTCAAGCGTATTATCTGTACTGGAGGAAGCTGGTACGGTTACTTTTCCTAAGGATATTGATTGTGCTATCGTTCTTGGAGGTGATGGGACAATCATACAGGCAGCGAATGATCTGATGACTCATAACATACCTATTCTGGGAGTGAACATGGGAACCTTGGGCTTTTTAGCAGAGATTGAGGAGCATCACATTCCGGAAGCATTAGAGAGATTATTTAAAGACGATTACAGTATTGAGAATAGAATTATGATTGAAGCCGATGTAATTCATGCTTCAAAGCATCAGCCGATTCCAGAACAGACGATGGGTTCTGCACTCAATGATGTTGTAATTGCCAGAAAAGGATTTTCAAGAATTATCAGTCTTGGGATTTATGTGAATGATGTCCTGGTTGATAATTTTCGGGGAGATGGAGTGATTATTTCGACACCGACCGGTTCAACGGCGTATAATTTATCTGCCGGAGGTCCTATCGTTATGGCATCTGCCGGTGTCATGGTAATAACACCGATCTGCCCACATTCGTTAAGTCCGAGGAGTATTGTAGTATCGGCTGAGGACACAATAAAGGTGATTGTTGGCAAGAGCAAGAAGACACAGGAAGCAGAAGCAATTGTAACCTTCGATGGCGATAAAGTGATTGACCTGGGTACGGATGATATTATCCTAATGAAGAAGGCTAAATACAACACGAAATTGATCAAGCTGAATCATACCGGAATCTATGAGATTCTTCGGTCCAAGCTTGGCAAAGACGGAGAGTGAGAGAATAGTTACTATTATAAGAGAGAAAGGTACTGGGGAAAGAAAATGAAGATCAGCAGACAAAGCAAAATCATAGAATTAATTAATAAGCATGATATTGAGACGCAGGAGGATCTGGCAGAGCGTCTTATGAAGGATGGTTACAATGTAACGCAGGCAACGGTATCCAGAGACATCAGAGAGCTTAAGCTCACGAAGGTAGCCGTAGATGGCGGAAGACAGAAATACATCGTTCTTCAGAAGACCGAACCGGGTATGAGTGAGAAATATACCCGAGTACTTCGAGAAGGCTTTATATCCATGGATATGGCGCAAAATATCGTGGTAATTAAGACTGTATCCGGTATGGCAATGGCAGTGGCAGCAGCCCTGGATGCATTGCAGATGAATAGTATTGTCGGCTGTATCGCAGGTGATGATACCGTTATGTGTGCCATCCGAACCACGGAAGAGACGGTACAGGTTATGGAGAAGCTTAGCAAATTAATAAATGCAGAATAATTGAGAATATCAACTCGTCAGAGTTTTCGCAGCCAGATTACCAGTTAATCTGGCTGTTATGTTCATTTCACAGGATGTCTCCTGATATGAAATCGATCTACCGGATGCTCCTTAAATTTTACTTGCCGAAGTGATAAAAGGATGATAAAATATTTAAGGTTATTTGCAGTACAAGTACCATATATATTACATATACGGATATGGAGTGAGCTCCTTTCAGCATAATAGCAATTGATCAGAACAATAACAATCCATTCAGGATTGGACAAAAATAAAGATTATTAAGGAGAATTAAGATGTCAGGACATTCGAAATTTGCGAACATAAAACATAAAAAAGAGAAGAATGATTCGGTTAAAGGAAAGATCTTTACAAAGCTGGGACGTGAAATCGCAGTTGCCGTAAAGGAAGGCGGAGCTGATCCGAATGCGAACAGCCGCTTAAAGGATATTATCGCTAAGGCAAAATCGAATAATATGCCCAATGATACCATTGACCGCAGCATCAAGAAAGCAGCCGGAGACGCTAATGCGGTTAATTACGAAGCAGTAACCTATGAGGGTTATGGCCCGAACGGAACCGCAATCATTGTAGAGGCATTGACTGATAATAAGAACAGAACTGCCGGTAATGTACGTAATGCCTTCACAAAGGGTAACGGTAATGTTGGTTCCATCGGCTGTGTATCCTTCATGTTCGATCGGAAGGGCCAGATTATCATTGATAGAGAAGAATGTGATATGAAAGCAGATGATCTGATGATGCTTGCTTTGGATGCAGGAGCAGAGGACTTCGCAGAAGAAGAGGACAGCTTCGAGGTATTAACCAACCCCGATGATTTCAGTGCGGTCAGAGAAGCGCTTGAGAAGTCCGGTATTCCCATGGTTCAGGCAGATGTAACCATGATTCCCCAGACTTGGGTAGAGCTTAAGGACGAGCAGGATATCAAGATGATGAACCGTATCCTTGACTTACTGGACGAGGATGATGATGTACAGGAAGTATATCATAACTGGGATGAGTAAGCTGGGGGGTACTGACGGAAAGCAGTATGATAC
>JAEZKL010000077.1 GCA_023415475.1 Bacillota bacterium
TTCTTCGTTTCGAATACTTCCGCAAATCGGAAACATAACCGGCGACTGTCCTTTCCAATATCTTTCATCAGGCTGCCATAAATATTCGATCCCTTCCATTTTTAAAGATGTCAGCACACCACCCAAGTTATCGAATTCTGCTTGTACATATTCATTACATAATTGATATTTCATAATTGTCTCCCTTTTCAATATTTATTTTTATTCTTTATTTATTCTAAAAAGTTCGCTTCGTAACTTTTTATGAATCGTGTATACATAAAATTTCAGCTTCGCAGATATTTTATGAATCATGTATTAATGACCATCAGCCTAGCAGAT
The DNA here is from genome assembly GCA_023415475.1 of Bacillota bacterium. Lineage (GTDB taxonomy): Bacteria > Bacillota > Clostridia > Lachnospirales > Lachnospiraceae > Mobilitalea. The sequence continues at coordinate 322 of JAEZKL010000077.1, forward strand.
ACTTTTTAATCAAGTATTCAAAAAAGTTAGCTTCGCAAACTTTTTATGAATCATGTATTAAGATAACCATCGGCTATGATATTCGCATCATAACCGATGGTTAAATATAGGTCTTTAATTTAGCTCAATCTCAATTCTTGCCGGCTGTAAATTCTCCGCTCTTGCCCATACTCTAAGAGTACCTTTTTCTTTCCCCGCCTGTACCGCTACAGAACACAGCCCGGCTCTCATTTTTCTGAAGGGAGAAGCAGGTGGTACATGATCACAGATATCTGAGCCTGTTCCCAGAATTTTTCCGAATTCATTTGCTTCAATCGTTATATAAGGACTGGCATCCGGTACTACTCTGTCTTGATCATCCACCGCATAGCAGGTTAAGATCGCCACATCCTTACCGTCTGCCTTGATGCCCTCATCCTCCAGACGTAATTTTAATTTTACTGGTGCATTTGTTGTTTCTATCTCCTCCAGTGCCTCAACTATTCCATTTCTTCCGGCATTTACCTTTAATTTACCCGGTTGATAGATTACCTTCCATTCGCCGTGTCCATATTTACCGGGTACTTGTTTTCCAAGTGATATCCCATCCTGGAATAATTCCACTTCTTCACAGTTGGTATACGCTACTACTTTAATCTCTTCCCCTTCGCGACCCTGTAGATTCCAATGGGGTAAAAGGTGAACCATCGGTTCATCTGTCCAGTGAGATTGATTCTGATAAAAGGCATCCTTTTTCTGTAAATACAAATCGATTGCACCAGATACGGAACAAAGTCTTGGAAATTGTGCTTCTCCGCGGTGTTCCACTCCATCCCATTGGAAGGCCCCCATTATCCACGGTCGTTCCATGAAGAATTTCCAGGTTCTTTCACGTCCTAAGAACTGATCATTCGTATCATGATCATATGCCTGTATGTATCCTCTGTCCGGATTATCCGGCAGATACCAGCCCCTCGTTGTTCCGGTTGCACAGCATTCTCCTGCTACGAGTGGTAAATCAGGATATTTATTATGAACCAGCTCATATTCTGGAAGATTATAATTGATTGCCAATACCTCTAACGGTTCCACCGCCGGTGCATTTGATATATCATGGCACAATGCCGCTGTTACCGGGCGCGTTTTATCCAGAGCTTTTACAAAAGCTTTCATTGTTTGGGTAATTCTTAAGCCCATTTCAGTTTTGACACAGGGTTCTTCATTACCAATCGACCACATTATTACTCCGGGTCTGTTGCGATCCCTCTTTATCAGCATCTCAAGCTGCTTTAGACTCTCCGGGGCTGAGCTGAAATATCTGGTTTCATCCATTACCAAAAAGCCCATCTCATCCAAATAATCCATCGTTGCCTCACTATTTGGATAATGAGAGGTTCTGAGTGCATTGGCACCCATTTCCCGCATTAATTTCAATTTGTATTTTTGCACTCTTTTTGGTACTGCTTTTCCTGTCAGACCGTAGTCCTGATGAAGACATACTCCTTTAAGCAGTACATGCTTTCCGTTCAGGAAGAAACCTTCCTTTGCATCAAACTTCAGCGTTCTAAATCCAAAACGGTCCAAAACCTCATCGATTACTTTACCCTCTTCTAAGATTTCTGTAACAGCACTATATTGATTAGGTGTTATGGTATCCCACAGTAAGGGATCTACTACTTCCGCTTCCATACATACGGTTTGTTTCGACTTCGGTGATAGATGTATCTCAGCCTCTAATTGTGCTGCAACATTTCCTTCCGGCGATGTAAGTCTTGTTCGTACCGTAATATTTCTTTCAATCACATCATCATTTCTGACCGTTACTTCTGTTGGTACCTTCCATAAGTCATCCGTTAATTTCTCCGGATGGACATATACTCCATATAAATCCACAGATACCTTTTCCGTCTTAATCATCCATACCGGGCGATAAATCCCGCCACCTTCGTACCACCATCCCTCGTGATGGCTGGTTGCATCCACATATACGGCTAATACATTATCCCTATCAAAGCTGACAAAATCTGTGATATCTACTTCAAAGGAATTATATCCGCAGAAATTATGTTCTAAAAGGCAGCCGTTGAGATAAATGGTTGCATATACAGCTATCCCTTCAAAGTACAGGCTAATTCGCTTATTGAAGTCCTTCTCATCCAGCTTAAAATGATATCGATACCATGCATTGTCATATTGGAAACCTCCAAGTGCAAAGTTGTTCTCCTTCTTTGGCTGCTGCGCAATGATATAGTCATGGGGGATCATAACATCCTGCCATAGAGCCGCTGTCATCTCACCTGTCTCTGAGTAACCATCAGAATTATCATTATAGTAAATACTTGCCGGACCGAGCTTTACCTGTTCGGTTTTTGCCTGCATATAGGTTGGCCCTTTGGCCAAGGGGAGTGGAACAGGGATATCTCCCAGATGAAACTTCCATTGATTTTCCAATAAAATTTTTTCTCTCATTTTGGTATTCTCCTTTTCTTCTCGCTGCTTTACCTTTGCATAATCATACTTTAATGAAATGATTTTCCACGTTCTGTTTCTACCATTTTATTGTAATATAATTGGGTCCGGCTTTGTATATACATACCTGTCATTTCTATGGACATTTATGCTTGACATAGTTAGACTCAGGGCATTAGTATGTAATTATAAACCTTTATTTTCACGCAGGAGGAATCCTTATGAAGAATTTCATTGCAGAGAACCTAACCGATTTTTTACCCAATTCTTTCTTACATGTCAATAGCTGTGGCTTTCTGCAGCCAACGGCTTACCCTTATGGAATATTACGGGAAAACGGTCGTTCCGATTATCAAATGCTATATGTACAAAGTGGCTATATGGAAGTAGAAATAGAAGGAGAACTAAAGAAATTATGTGCCGGAGAATGTATGATCTATTATCCCAGAGTAAAACAGTATTATGTCTTTACTCCGGAAGGAAATTCAAGAAATTATTGGATGCATTTTACCGGGTTCTCCCTAGAAGAAATCCTGTTGTCTGCCAACATTACGAAGTCCACCATTCTTCCGGTTCATTCCTGCATGCAGTTTGAACGTCTATTTCATCAGTTGTTACGAGTATATACTTTAAAAAAATCGAAGCATGAGCAGGAAGAAAATTGTCTGCTGCTTCAGCTCCTTACTTTGCTTTCTAAGGATGCAAGCGCGGACAGCTCTACCGGCTACGACGATATTTATTCCATCGCAGGATATATCTGCGAGCATTACAATGAGCCCGCAGATCTGGACAGCTTTGCGGCAATGGCACATTTAAGCCGAAGCCGCTTCTGCCATTTGTTTGCAGAGCTCATTGGTTACTCGCCCTATCATTACCTGCAAAGGATTCGAATGGATAAAGCCAGGGAGCTGCTTTTAATATCCACTCTGCAGGTCAGTGAAATAGCGGAAAATATCGGGCTTACCGATCCTCTTTATTTCAGTCGTATTTTCAAAAAATATTATGGTCTTTCACCGCAAAAATTTCGCCAATTAAATTCCTAGCTTTACGTTGGCCTTCTCAAGAGTTTTCTGCAGCGTTCGGATATCAACCTTGGCGAAGGAGTTCTCACTCCTTGCAGCCAGCGCTGCAGCTGCACCAGCCGCTTCTCCGGTAACGCAGCAACCGGGAATTACCCTTGTAATATCCCATACATCATTATTGGACACAGAAATACAACGCCCTGCCACAGCTAGATTTATTACCCGAGAAGAGTAGAGACATCGATACGGAAGCTGATACACCGGCCCACGCTTTCGCCAATCACCGGTGAGACCTATGCTGTCATCGAAGCTTTTTCCTTCATCCTCAGAAGCCAGTTCATATTCGCCAATTATTTTTCGTGTCATACGTACCTGCAGGATGGTAGGGATATTCACCGGAACCATATCCTTTTGGGTTTTTCGTCTTTCTAAGACATCCTCCAGCATAATTTTATGGCTATTGATTATTATTTTGCTGTTTTCGACTGCGTCCATTCCGGAATATGCTTTCCCGAGGTTTTCTTCTGTCGCATCTCCTGCCGGTCTATCCACTGCTCCCAGCGTTCTAAGATCAAGCACACCATCTGCTAATCCATAATACCAGGCAGCCTGCTTGTTCTCCTTGAAGCTTGTTGTCGGCACTTTGCTGAAATGGCATAAATCTGCATCACCGGTGCAATCTATGAAGGTCTTAGCACCGATATCGGACAGTCCTGATTTATTCGCTATTTGGATCCTTTCGATCGTTTTACCATCCTTCGAAAGCTCTGTACCGATAATCATAGTATCATATAAGATATCTACGTTTTCCTTAATCAGAAGCTGTTCCGCTTCGATGGCAAACAAGTTAGGATTATATTGAACCATATATCGATGCTTCTTTTTTTCTTCTAAGGTACCGTTTTCCAGCCATGCCTTCGGATAATTCGCCTCATATCCATGCTTTATGCTGAGCCGGAGTAACTCTTCCCCGATACCGTATATAACCTGATTGCCCATGCCATCGCAAAGAGGCAGAAATATTGTAATAAGTCCAAGCGTTGCAAGCCCGCCGAGAACGCATTCCTTTTCGATCAGTAATACCTTCGCACCGTTTCTGGCGGCAGATAAACCTGCCGATATTCCGGCTATTCCTCCACCTGCTACCACAACATCATACTTATCCATTTTTTTCATATTAGAATCCTCATATCCTAACGAGGTAGTGTCAAGTCTGAAACCCCGGTTTTTCTTCAATACCAGTACAAACAAATCTGCTGGTTAACGCTTTCGTGCAACACCAGAATCAATTGCTGCCTTTGCAACTGCTTCCGCCACCGTTTTTCCTATTCGGCTGTCAAATGCTTTTGGAAGTATATATTCCGAATTTAGTTCATCTTCAGATACCAAGCCGGCAATTGCATATGATGCAGCCATTTTCATTTCCTCGTTTATTTCAGAAGCCCTGACATCTAACGCGCCTCTGAAAATACCCGGAAATGCAAGAACATTGTTAATCTGATTATGAAAATCTGATCTTCCAGTCCCAACAACAGCTGCACCTGCTTCAAGTGCTAAATCCGGCATAATCTCTGGCACAGGGTTTGCCATCGGAAATACAATGGCTTTTTCAGCCATAGTTTTGATATTTTCAGGCTGTACCATGTTAGGTGCAGAAACTCCGATAAATACATCTGCGCCGACTAATGCATCAGCCAGATTCCCATGCAATTTCTCACGGTTAGTCTTTTTGCTCATTTCTTCATGCGCTGAATTCAACCCGTCCATACCTTCACAAATAATACCGAATTTATCACATAAAATCATGTTATTAACGCCAATTCTAAGCAAGTGATTGGCAATTGCTGTGCCAGCGGAACCAGCACCGTTAATAACAACTTTTACCTGATCAATTCTTTTGTGGACAACCTTTAATGCATTTAGTAATGCAGCGGTCACAACAATAGCTGTACCATGCTGATCATCGTGAAAAACCGGAATATCGCATATTTCTTTTAGTTTTCTCTCCACCTCAAAGCATCTTGGTGCCGAAATATCTTCCAAATTGATACCACCAAAACTACCGGAAATATTGTATATTGTCCGAACAAGTTCGTCCACATCTTTTGTTTTTATACATAACGGGAAAGCATCTACGTCCGCAAACTCTTTAAACAGAACACATTTGCCCTCCATAACAGGCATACCTGCTTCTGGTCCAATGTCTCCAAGTCCCAAAACAGCCGAACCGTCTGTTATAACTGCAACCAGATTCCATCTTCTGGTCAGTTCATAAGATTTTTCAGGATTGTCCTTTATCACAAGGCACGGTTCAGCAACACCGGGCGTATATGCGGTGGATAAATCAGCACTATTTTCCACGCTAGTCCGGGAAATGACCTCAATTTTACCCTGCCATTCATAATGCTTTTCAAGTGCCAACTTTTTTATATCCATATGTATTACCTCCTGTTTAAATATATGAACTTTTATTTATAGTCGCTTCCAGATCCAGCTTTCCTAAAAATTCTTCAACCGGCAATCCAACAAAATTACAGAAGTCTACCATTTCCACAACAGTATTTACATTTACATCAATACCATTCTTCATTCTGTCAGCATATGCCAGTATTTCTTTTTGTCCGTGAGTATAAATCTGCTCAGCTCCCTCTGCCTTAGGAGAATTTCTCAATTCCTCAAGGAATGTTGAAAGATGGTTTTTAATCTCCTCTGGATTGCCAAAAATAGCAGGATCAATTGCAGCAAATCCATGACATGTACCGCCTTTACCTCCAATATGAGTATGATTCGAGGTCATTCCCATTGAAAGAATCGAGCAGAAAATTTCACATACCATTCCATAGCCGTAACCTTTATGACTGCCTGTCTGCTCAAATTCACCACCTAATGGCATAATTCCACCACCTGATTTAGCAACGATATTTTTCAAAACATCTGCGGCATCGGTTGAGCCTTTTCCTTCTTTGTTCAGTGCCCATCCTGCCGGCAATGCCTTACCGTTTTTATTATAAACCTCCAGTTTACCTCTGGTTACAACAGTTGTTGAAGCATCAAAGAAAAAAGGATATGGTTCTGCGGGCATAGACATTGCAATCGGATTAGTGCCGAGCATAGCAAGACGACTGAAAGTAGGAACCATAATTGCCTCTGAGTTTGTCATGGCAAAACCAATTAAGCCTTGATCACATGCCATTTTTGCATAATAGCCTGCAATACCAAAATGGTTAGAGTTGCGTACATTTACAATTCCAACACCGGATGTCTTTGCTTTTTCAATTGCCTTATTCATTGCAAAAAAACTGTTAATCTGCCCCATCCCATCATGACCGTCAATTACTGCAGATATAGGTGTTTCAAATACTATCTCTGGCTTTGCATCAATTTTTATCATACCTTTTTCAATCCCCTTATGGTAACGAACCAATCTCTGCATTCCGTGTGATTCAATTCCATAAAGATCCGATAAAAGCAACACTTCAGTAATAGTCTTACTGTCTGACAGGGAGAACCCAAGCTTAGCAAAAGCAGCTTCACAAAAATTCACTAACGTCTTATAACTAAAATTAATTGTATTTGCCATATCAATACCTCTCTTTATTACATACTTTTTGCTTTTCACCAAATATAACCTTGTAAACAACTGAAAGGAATCTCATATACCAGACCGCATTTCTCCCAATTACCTATCATACCCATCTCGCACACTAACGATTTTTCTTGATAACATTTTCTACTGCCGTTACCCAGTCATGATCCGGATCATTCACGCGGAAAAACCCTTGATGTTCGCCAGCCATAAGCCAGAGAAAATAAGTGTTATAGCCCGGCGCTCCAACCGTGGTATGATACCCCTTCGGAAATTCCACAAGATCATTCTGTTTCACTACATAGCACTCATCAATTTCACCATCCTTGGTGTAGAGACGCTGAATGGCAAACCCTTGCTCCGGCTGAAACAGGAAGTAATAAATTTCCTCGAGAACACCCTCCTTTGGCATATTATCCTGATCATGCTTGTGGGGCGGAAAGCCAGCCCAGTTACCGGGTGTCACAAACGCCTCTCCTATTGTTAATTTCTTTGCATTCGTGCTTGCATCAACAATAAAGTGGGTATCTCTCTCCCAAGGCTTCACACCGAGAACTGAGGATTTTACTTGGTCAGGTGTAATCAGCTGAGGCTGTGTATCCTCCTCTACCCTAGTGGCACAGACAGCAATTTTAACATTTTGCTTACTTGAGATATGAACTTTCTTATTTCTAGGCATATAGACACTATGTGCCTTTCCTTCGAATACGGAACGTCTTCCACCGACGTTTTTCCATACGACATCATCAAAAGCAAAATCGCATTGACCGCCTAATAGAATAAATGCTGTTTCCTTATCCTGTGTTTCATATATAATCTCATCCCCATAGGATAGTTCAATCATACCAAACTCCAATATACTCAACGAGCTCTCTCCAATCTTACTGATTGGGGTATAACCGATTTTAGGTTCATAGGATTTCTTATAATTCATATTCATATCTTCCTTTCTTGAAAGCTTAAAAGCCATTTTTCTAGGATTTGTCTCCATTCACCGATGATCGCATAATCAGCGTATCGTAGGATTGGGGCCTTTGCATCCTTATTAATCGCCACAATATAATCGGAAGCGCTCATTCCTACAAGATGGTGTACTGCACCGCTGATCCCCACTGCAATATACAGGTTAGGCTTAACTGCAATTCCGGTCTGTCCAATCTGCCAGGAATAAGGTGCATAGCCGGCATCTACTGCTGCGCGGCTTGCTCCGACACAAGCTCCGATTTGCAGGGCGATCTCTCGTAAGTAATCAAAGCCCTCACGGCTTCCAATTCCGACCCCTCCGGCTATTATTATTTTTGCATCGGATAGGAGCTCGTTGCTTTGTACAGGAGTGAAGCCCGTTCTGGTAACCAATGCATTAATCTCTATTGGAAATTTGCTGACCTTCCCGGTCCGCTTAACTTGGAATTTCGGATCCTCTAAAATACCCGGACGTACCGTAGCCATCTGAGGCCGAAGTTTATCACAGACAATCTCTGCAATAATACTATCCCCTAATGCAGGGCGCTTTTGAAGGAGTTGCCCGCTCTCCTCCATCTTAAGGTCAATACAATCTGCAGTAAGCCCTGTGCCCAGAAGTGCAGCAACTGCCGGCGCAATCGCTCTACCCCTTACCGTTGCCTGAAACAATACTGTTCCAGGCATATTCTCGCGAAGAAGGGATGCCAGAGCATGTGCTATAGCTGAGTCATCCGCTATCTTCTCCAGTCCCTGTAGAAGATATACCTCATCCGCTCCGGCCCAAATGCAATAATCAGGATCCGTTTCATATAGCATCACCGCATAAACCTTACCTGCACAAACGTCTGCCATAGATCGCGCCTTGGATAGTAAGGCCAGATCATATTTCATCTGCTTATCGCCAATTACCCATATGTCATTTGATATCCTCATATTGGAACCTCTGCAATCAATTCACTCAACCTTGTAATGCCCTCGTCTATGTTATTTGCAATTGTCACCTTGCGTAAACCTTGGGGTTGCTCCGTAATACCTCTTACACGGGTCGGGGAACCCTTCAACCCACATTCTTCCTTCTCCAAACCAAGCATTTCCCTGGATAAGGTTGTTATCTGCATCCGTTTTGCTTTTTGAAGTCCTAGGATTGTCGCTAGTCTTAGAGAATAACTGTACTCACAAAGAGACAGGACAGCCGGTGCTTCTAATTCTAATTCTTCGGTTCCTTCCTCCAGTCGACGACTGCATACTATTTTACCCTGTTCAACATTAATCTTTGTAATATTCGTGACAAAGGGAAGCTTTAAAAGTATTGCCAGCTCCGGCGGTACCTGTCCTGTTTCACCATCAATTGCTCGTCTGCCACAGAGTATTAAATCAAAATCCCCCAGGTCCTTCTTCAGACTATTCATCGCCACGGACAGTGTCCTTGCAGTTGCATAGGTATCTGCTCCTGCAAAGGCTTTATCCGTAATTAATACCGCTCTATCTACCCCACGGGCAAGCAGGGATAGTAGTGCATCTTCTCCTGAAGGCTTTCCCATAGTAATAACAGTGACCGATCCATTTCCTTTTAGACGCAATGCAGCCTCCAGAGCTGCCTCATCGGCAGGATTGACAATCTGAACCACTCTATCCCGCTGCATCACATATTCCTGGTCCATCGACAGATCCATTACCGATGGAACTAATTTAATACAAACGATAATATTCATAGGCTTAACAAAGCTGATCTAATAAAACATAAAGGTCTTGGATCTGCTTATCGGAAGGAACCTTAGCTCCCATTACATTCATCACCTGAGGTGAAACAACTACTAAGGTATCTGCTGTGGTTCGGTTGACATCTTCCCATCTGCCTTCGGCTGTAAGGGCTGCAAGGTTCGGAGCGTATGCTTTGAGGAGCTCACTGCCACAGCATTTTGCCATTCGGCGGTTCAGGAACATCTCCTGTAGATTAAGTCCCATTGCTTTAATAATGTTACGGACAGGTTCATGCTCATCCAGATCACGGGCAAGTCGTGAATCATCGTGATAGGTAACCTCACCTGTCATCTTTTTCGGTGTAAGCTTTCCTTCCTCAATCAGTCCTGCGATGAAAGAGGTCGCTGTCACAACATCTGCATTAATCGTACAATTCCATTCCGGATAGCGTTGTTTCATCGTTGTAGCTTCATAGCTGTCTAAAACAACCACGGTTTTTGCACCGGAGGCATTGATAGCATCAGCACAAGCTTTTGCCTGAGTACGTACCTCTTCTACAAAACCGATCAAATCACCCATAAAGGTAGCGGAAGCAGGTTCGTCTTCCAGTACTGTAAAAGGAATATCCGTTTTTTTCAAAAGATTCATGACCGCTGTAACCATAGCAGGCTGCTTGCAGGCTGCAACTTCACCGATATAGAGTAATACCTCTGCTTTTGCTGCAGTACCGGTATACTTCGGCTTCTGTTCACCATAGATATTTCCTGTATTATTAATATTTGTTATAACTTCTTCCACTGCCGGTGGCAATAGCTCTTCCACTGCTGCCATCGTACGTGCTTCCCGAATGAATATGGTAGGATCAAAGCCGGTTACACAATCATTGGTGCAGGAGCCGCACAGAACACATTCATACATTGCCTGTGCAATATCCTTATCAAATTTTTCACCTCGATCCACCATGGAAAGCAGAAGAGCTTTTGCACGAGGTGTATTAACTTCCTTACCGGTTGTTAATCCAACCGGACACAGATGACGGCACATCCAGCAAAAACGACATGCTTCTGTATGTTTTTTTGAATTTTGACTCATCATTGTACGTTCCCCCTCTATAGACCTAGTTTGTATGGATTCATAATACCATTTGGATCAAGTGTTTTCTTTAGGCCTTCCAGCACTTGCATCGCAGGTCCATACTGTTCCTTCATAAGGCGCGACAGCTTCAGTCCAATTCCATGGTGGTCATTTATCACTCCACCATTTTCCATTGCTGCACGTACACCGGCATTCCAGATCTGGTTATGAAGGCGAATTGCTTCCTCCGGATCCTGGGGAGGATTGTCCATAATAAAACGATCATAAATCATGGTTCCCCATTCATACCAATGAGAGCAATGTGCGATGAAACGTACCCCGGGGAAATTACTCTCGATTGCATTTTTCATAGCCCAATATATTTTCTCTATGTTCTTAAAGTCAGCTACCGTATCCATTGTTCCAAACATCTGTGGAATTTCCATAATATTACCGGGATAGAAGAAGGTAATTCGGTTTTCATACCACTTCTCACCGTATTCCGAGCCCATGTCTTCCCCATCGTATTTTGCAACAATGTCTCTGACAATTTCCATCTCAATATCAACAATACGTTTGTCACCCTCCAGTGCAAGGTTCATAAAGGAGCCCTTCTTTTCCACACCGATGATCTTTTTAATGATAGAAATTGTCTCCGCCTCATCATAGAGTCTCAGGATAGAGGGCTTGAGCTTTTGCATAATATCACGTCCCGCTGAGATACCTGCTGTCATGCTGGGGAACATAAAGCCACGGAATTGCCTATTTTCCGGCTGTTCAAAAAGCTTGAAGGTTGCCTTCGTGATAATACCCAATGTACCTTCCGAGCCGATAAATATCTGATTTAGATCCGGACCAGCTGCATGCTTGGGAACAGGTAGTGTATTGATAATATCGCCATTGGGAAGTACTATTTCCATATTAATGCACTGATCATCGATTTTACCATATTTGGTTGACATAATGCCAATTCCTCGATGGGCAAGAGCACCACCGATTGTTCCGCAGGTAAGACAGGACGGAATATGCATGGTAGAATATCCGCGTTCATTTGCCAGCCATTCCAGCTGTTGGAATATCATACCGGTCTCTGCTGTAATGGTTCTGCTTTCTTCATCGAACTCAATCAGCTTATTCATGCGCTTCATATCTAAAATAATTCCCCCGGCCATCGGCAATGCGCCGCCCTGAGAACCGGAGCCTCCACCCCAGGTATGTACCGGTATTTTATAATAGTTTGCTACTTTAAGGATTTTAGATATTTCCTGTGCTGTTCCCGGATATAGGATATAATCTGCTTGAGGCGGGCGTTGTCCCTTATCTGCCCACATACGGCTGATCCAAAAATAATCAACTCCATATGTAATCTTATCACTTTCTCTGGTAGAGACATACTCTACACCAACGATATCTTCCAGCTCACTACGAACCATATCACACATAAATGCATTACACTTCATTGTCTTACTTCCTTCCTGCTTTAATTAGATTAGCTTCTATAAACTCAATCGCCTCTTCATAGGTAGGTACACCTTCTCTGGCTCCCAGCTTGGTGCATTTTATAGCCGATACTGCACTGGCAAAGCATGCACATTGTAAAGGGTCCATTCCTTTGATCAGACCTACGATATAAGCTCCATGGAATACATCTCCCGCTCCATTGGTATCTACTGCATTTACCGAATAAGCCGGATAATAGATCAAACCATCTTCACGATAAAGGATTCCGCCTGATTTACCCTGAGTTATCACAAGGATTTCCGGTTGATATCTTCGTTGCAATTCTTTAATCGCTTCCTCCGTAGTACTGCAGCCTGTTATTTTAAGTGCAAATTCCTCGGAAGGAATTAAGATATCCACAAGGGGTAACAATCGTTCAATACCCGGATAGGTACCTCCCGCATCCAAGCTTACCTTGACGCCGAATTCATGCGCTTTCTTCGCTGCATAAATTGCTGCTTCTAATTGATGCCCGTCCAGATGAAGAAATTTCGCATTTTTCAGTGTTTCCAGATTGATTTCACTTTCCTCAACCGGAGGAAGTGTTCCCAGATTCCATACACAGGTACGCGTTGCATTCAACATATTCAAAAGTACAAATGAATTTGCCGAGGTATAGCCTTTCTTTACTTTCATTTCTTTGGTGCCTACCTGATATTTGGTAAACTCCTCCATGATAAGCTTACCATAGATATCATCGCCCACCGTACCCATATAGGCTGTGCTTACTCCCAGCTTTCTCATAGCCACTAAGGCAGTGGCGCATGGACCTCCACCCTGTTGCTTCGTGATATTGCTTCGTAATTTAGTATCCTCTTTCGGAAATCCGTCGGCCTGCATTAAGGTATCAAAAAGGGAGGAACCAATACCGACTACCTCATACATTGTTACACACCCCCAATAATCTTATCTTATCTAATGCAAACTGCTTTACTGCCTCAATCGGTTCCTTCATGAACAAATCAACCGCAATAATATCGCGGGATACTTGATGGACACTGTCAAGGAAGGAGCAACACACGTCGGTTCCAAAATTAATCTTTCGGATACCTGCATCAATTGCCATGCGAATCTGCTCGTCCGGCACACCGGAACCACCATGCAATACCAGAGGAATTTGTGTAGCCTCTTTAATCTCCTTGATTCGATTGATATCCAGAACCGGAGCCTGTTTATAATGGCCATGTGCCGTTCCAACCATAATCGCCAAAGCAGCTATGCCTGTTTCTTTCACATATTGGACTGCTTCGTCCACTCTTGTATATTCACTCATGACCGAATCCTTGGTTGAGCCGATATGTCCCAATTCCCCTTCGACACTGACCCCTACTTCCTTACACATCTGCACGACCTCTTTTGTCATTGCGATATTCTCCGCTAAGGAATGTGTGGAGGCGTCAATCATTACTCCGCTTGCTCCATAGCGTAGCGCAAGTAATACCTCCGGCTTCCCAGCACCATGATCTAAGTGGAAGGCAGCGGGAGTAGGTAAGGTGTTAATCATCTCCAATATCATGGAAGTGAGATACTTTGAATTCGGATCGTTAAACAGACGGCTGTACATCTGAAAAATAACCGGTGCTCCGGTCTCCTTTACTGCATTACAAACTCCGACTGCTGTTTCGAGGTTATATACATTGAAAGCCGGAATGGCACATTTTCTTTCTTCACCTATGGCAAGGATTTGTTTTATATCTACTAGCATTTTGCTTGTCTCCTTTATATGTCTTAAGTTTATATTGTTTATAGGTAACTCTGAATATTCCATAGTTGGTTAAAGCTACAGAATATTCACTGTAGTAAGGCTATTGAACCGAGTCAGGATTAAGGAAGGGAATATATTTGCAGAATTCCTTCAGCTCCTTGGTATAATCACCCTCTATCTCAGCCATATGGTGGATGTAAGGTCCTTCGATCAGTTTATGCTCCCACTTTGACAGATCATCAAATCTTGCCCACAGATAGGTTCCAAAGGTATATGGTCCTTCTGCCGATTCACAGGTTCCGGATAATACGCTGTAACGTCCATCCTCCTGATCCA
>JAEZKL010000111.1 GCA_023415475.1 Bacillota bacterium
TTTCCCGCACAGGCAGATAACCATGTTTATTATAGCGAAATAAGAGGATTTGTGCATGAGTTACTTCTAGCTCATTAGTAACTGGAAGTTAATCGTGCAAACTAGAAGTAAGTATTACATTCTACAAGCTGAAGTAATGAATGGACAAATGTTATAGAATAGCCTTTAATATGTAATTATATTACAGTATATGGTTTTTGCTGTCAATCAGAAAAAGCCAATACAAAATATCTTTGTTGGTTTTTTACAATTTGTGAATCCTTTTTTGTCTTTTTAACCAAAGGCCGGGATCTGCCACTTCATAGCTTTGCATCAGATCTGCTCCGGCCTTGATATAATGATTTCCCATTATCCGATGTAATACATGGCGTTACGAGAGGCTCACATATAGGAGTAATACAATGACAATCCATAGAGTAGCAGAAATCCTGGCAGCCCAAGAAGACCGTTGGTTAAAACGGTGACTCCGTTAACACCGACACTAATCGGGTATCCCTGGATACTGAGCGCAAGATTCAATAGATAAATTCCTGCCGTTCCAAAGCAGGCACGCAGTGCAAAATCGATCAACAGATCCGGTCTGCGGCGGATAATACATACTCCGATAAAAATTACACAGGCAATAATTATTGCTATAAATATATAGCTGTTCATATCATATCTCCTTGTCCATTGACATCCATTTAATACATTTATATACTCGGACATCCAATTTATGTTAATTAATAGAATAAAAACCAAATTATTTGACTATACTATTAGCAAGTAAATTGCTAAGGCAAGTAAACCGCTGCGACAAATATAACGCTACGACAAATTAATCGCTAAAACGATTAATTTATCAGAGCAAATAAATTGTTAAAGCAAGCACTTTCTATGCAAAAACCGCTATATTATATTAATTGCGATATGCAAAACAGTAAGGGTGGTGAAGGAATGTCACTATTTACTAAGAAGAGGCCTGCAAAAGATAACCTATTGCTAATAAACGAAATTAACCGGACAAAGGTAGCCTTGGAGGCTGCTTATTCTAACTTTGAAAACGTCGTTGACCCGGATTTGATTGATAGCTGTATTTATGAATTGAATGCCATCCAGAACAGATATCATTTTCTTCTAAAGCAGGCCAAAGCAACGGAACAGCGATACTGCTAACCGCAATAAAAAACGCTGTATTTAACTTTCAAAACATAAAAAGAACGCGTTGCATTCAAACTGAAAAGTTATTGTGCAACGCGTCCTTTTTCATGATATATCATGATTACTTCTTATGTACTTTCAAGAATCTTTTGTTTACTATGATTCCTTGGTTCTTCAATCACTCTTTTGTAAAAGAATTCTTTTGTTTCTCTGATAGCCTTAGTACCTTCTGATACTGTTTCATCCGTACTTCTTGCCGGCTCTTAAGAAGCCCGCTCCTTGGTATCGGCTTTTATGCAATGAACCCGCGGCTTTTGTTACTCGGATCAATAAAGGTCTCATTCAGATAACCTTTGCCGTAGGTTAAGCCCGCATAGAGCTGTTGTGTGTTCCTCATAACAGGACCACTGCTATCGGTTTGGCGAACACCCTCGAACCCGATCAGGAGCTTATTCAGAACGCTTTCCGCACTGTCTAATGTGTCCGGTATTCTACGGAGGATCGCTTGAATAATTCTTTTATTAACATACAGATAGAGACTGAGTAGATCATAGGATATTGCATAGCTATAATTTAAGGTGGCCTGTAACTCAGTTAGGTACCTTTGCGCCAGCTTTAATTCTTTATCAAAAGCAGTCATATCGCCTTTTGTAAAGGCTTCTCTGGCTTCCCTAATCTCCGTCAGAATCATTTCATAGAGAATTACAGTCAATTCACTTTTGGATGCCTGTGTCACTCTGGCAGTAAATGCCTTGATCGCTTCTTTGTTCATATCCTGCTACCTCCCATCCTATTCAATTACGATTATTGTTGTAATAAGGAAAGGATCGTCTGCGGTCTCTGATTCGCCTGAGCAAGCATGGAGGTACCGGCCTGTGCCAATACGTTCTTCTGCGTATAGCTCGCCATCTCTTCTGCCATATCGACATCTTCGATACGGGATAAGGATTCTGTCATGTTCTCTGAGGTGGTATCCAAGTTGGAGATAGAGTGCTCCAGACGATTCTGATAAGCACCTAACTTGGATCTGATTGCAGACACGGTATTGATGGCATTATCCAACAGAGTGATTGCTGCCTGTGCACCTACTGCCGTACCGATATTAACCTTATCTATCCCCAGCGTCTCCGGAGTAACTCTTGGAATACGAACTGACATGGTCTGTCCTTCATTCGCACCAATCTGAAGATCCATCGGACCGGCATCCAACACGGATACAGTAACATCAATTCCCACATTTTCCACATCGCTTTCCGTTGCATCTGCATCCGGGGCGATAATACGTCTATCTGTAAATATTGTTCCTACTTTATTTGCACTGGGAATGGTAACTGTATTGGTGGTAGCACCTTCTGTAACAGTAATCTGATCACCATCCACGGTCACAGACACATTAGTATTTGGATAGGTTAAATCTGCCTTTGCATCATTGCCTTTCGTAGTCACTTTAACCGTAGAAAGACCTAATGCAGCAGCCAAATCCTCATCGTCACACTCAATCGATATCTCTGTATTGGATCCGTAATCGTCCGAAACCAAAAGTAAACGTGTATTCGTAGCTAGTGTGGTGGTGTCATAACCTGCAACCGCACTGGCTAAGGTTGAATCCGGCATTTCATTGCTGCCTACTGCATAGGCTTGAAGACCTGTAATCGCACTGATCTCTGCCATAATTGATGCAATGGTATCCGTTGTACCATCCGCATTGATTGTTACGGTAGCTCCACCAACTGTGACTGTAATATCACCTGCATGAACAATATCGGTAGGATCCCCTTCTATTACATTACCAAGAATTACTGCCTGTCTTGCATCCTCGGTAATCGTAATGAGCTGTCCACCAACTTCTATTGTATTCGGTGGTTGGCTTTTGCTAGCTTCCGCATTTGAGAATTCAACTTTAGCATCAGTGTACTGTGATCCGATGGTTCCCGGCTTTACCTCAAATACCATATTAAAACTATTGCGGTCCGTAACGGTTACTTTATTTCCTTTAATTGTAATAGTCGCTGTATTTTCAAAGTTAGAATTTGGGGTCTTAATCTCAATCTCAGCCTTTGCATCATACCCATTTACTGTAATGCCTTTAGAGGTTAAACCAAGTAAATCACATAAATTGGCATTGTCACAGAAGATCGCAATGGATTGGTCAGAGCCATATTCCTTTGAAGAGAACACCAATCTATCTCCACTTTCTAAGGACTTGCTTGTATAGCCTGCCAAATCAAGATTAGCTGTAGTCGATGGAGTCGCTGTACTATCTACGGCAAAAACATTTAAACTTACATTATCACAAACATTTCTGATCTTCTCAAAGACTTCATCAATGGTATCTCCGGCATTGATCTTAACCGTTTCACCATTTATATTAATAGAACCGGCCTGTGCCTCACTGATAGTTGTTGTAGTGGTTGATCCACTAAACTGTGTCACACCTCCTACCGCTACAGCCTGTCTCGCATCCTGAAGTATTTTAACTCCATAATTTCCAATCCCAACGGTATCGGATAAGGACACTAAGTTAACATTACTGTTATTGGAATAGGATTTGCGGTCAATGTTACCATCGAGCAATGTCATGGTATTGAATTCTGTGGTTTCAGAAATTCTGTTGATTTCCTCATTCAACTGATCGATTTCTGACTGAATTGCCACACGATCCTCTGTTGTGTAGGTGCCGTTCGCTGACTGAACCGCCAGCTCTCTCATTCTTTGCAGCATGGCTTCCACTTCTATCAATGCACCCTCTGCGGTCTGAATAACAGAGATACCGTCGGATGCGTTTCTGGAAGCCTGATCAAGTCCTGAGATCTGTGTTCTCATCTTTTCTGAAATTGCTAAGCCTGCAGAGTCATCTGCTGCACTGTTGATACGATAGCCTGAGGATAACCTCTCTAAGCTCTGGTCCAGTAAATTATTCGTTTTTGCTAGCTGGTTGTTAGCCTTTAAAGCCGAAATGTTATGGTTGATTCTCATGAAGTATCACCTAATCCCTTTCTGTTCCGGCAGCCATCCCCCTCCGTGTAATGATGGTTCGCGCGATAATATTCTTAGTTAATTCTTGTCTTAATTCAGCAACCTCCATGTGGCCGAAATACATCTGACTTTGTAGATCTATGAAGCGATTTCCTCGCTGTTTTCCGCTAATCTTACGGTTTGTACCATTGCTTTTGCCACACGGTACAAAGCACGTTCGGTATTAAGCTCTTCTCCGGCACTCTGCCCAAGATCCTGAGGATTCTGATAACTGTATCTCTCATACTCTTTTCCGGATATGCCAAAATCCAGTTGTTTTAATTTTATATTGCTTTCCTTAGCTGCTGTCTCAATCTCAGCTGCCTTCCCTTGAAGCCTCTTTAATCCACTTCGTTTATCGCAGGCGATAAAGCCCTTTAGGGACCTCTCTTTCAAGGAAAATTCTGCTTTGATATCACCAAGCTCCTTTGACCATACCGTTACAGATACTCTCCCGGTGGTCCCGGAACCCCTAAGAATGGTCAGATTGATGTTCGTTATCCCATTCTCGGTCTCAATCGGTATCTGGTAGAATTCCCGCGATGCCATATTTCGCAAGAAGGTCATCTGCTGCCCGATATTCTTAAGCTCTGCCAGCTTACTGCTATCTAAGGTTTCCTGCGAACATGCCTGGGTAAGTGCTTCCTTCGCCTGGGCTTCCAAGCTTTTATAGACTTCATTCATAGAAGACTTATCGATTAATGTATCGGATACTTCCTTCAATTCCTTTAGCTTGTTTTCAGAATTTTCGATACTATTTTCATTCTGCCGCTTCAATAGCCTTACAATCGGTGAAAATCCATTGCTTAAGATATGATTTGCAATCATGATATTCTGTGGTGAACCGGTCATTTTATAATCATTCAGAAAACGAATAGACTGCTCTGAATTCTTGCATAATTCTCTGATCTGCTGTACCTTCTGCGCATATCTCTCACCGGAGGTGTTATCTTCTTCTGTATTTTCCTGCAGCTGCTCCAAAAGCTTCTCTAACGGTACATTCTTTATCGTCTCCCACAGATCATTATCTGCTTCGCCAGAAGTAGGTAATGTAGAAAATGTTGCCTGGGATGCTGCCATCATACTCTCGGCTTGTAGCAGGTTTTTAAGCTTCGTCGGAGAGATTTCCTCCGTAACCTGCTTAACTACGCGATTAAGGTACTTCTCCTGCTCCTCTTGCTGATTTTCCTTTTGCGCGCTGTCATCAAGCATCTCTTCCAAAGGATTTGCGAAGCCCTTTAATTGCTCTGCAATACTTTCCTTATTACGGTTAAGCTCTGTCAGCATACCAAACTCATCGTCAACTGCCGCAGATACTCTTCCACGTCTTCCGGTTTGTACCGCGGTAAGCAGGTGTGACAGAGTCACCTCCTGATTCGCCTTTATCACGGCTCCAAGAGCAGCCCCATCCGATTTCTCCACATTATATAAAAGTCGGTAAACCCCGATATATGCTTTTCTCTCCTGTGGGGTAATTCCATTTTCCTTCTCGAGCTTATGAAGATAGGTGCTGAACTTATCCTCAGAACTAATTCCCTGCTCCTCCTTCATTCGGTCAATGGCGGTATTAAGCTCATCAATCGGCATACTCAGAGGATTAATGCCTTCCTTAATCATTCGAACGGTTACCGCCGGATGGAGATTCTGCATAACGGAGGTTACTTCTTTATCGTAAGCTTTTACCTGATTAATCGCCTCCTGAGTTATCTCCATACTATTATATCCAAGGATTCGGACCGCTCTTTGGTTTGCCTGAGTGTTCTCAATGCTTAACTCCGATAACAGGGACTCCATATTTGAAAATGCCTTACGGATAGAATCACCGTATTCCGTATTCGGTACCGTAGCCATGGTCTCATAAGCAGTACCGGCCTTCTCATAATCAGCGATTAGCTTGGTACCTGAGGTAATTAGACCCGTTAAGGTCTGGGTAGCTCTATCTGACAGTGTGGCCCCTAACAATGCACAAGGAAGTACCTTCAACTGAGCTACATTCTGTGTGGTGGTTCGTAAAGTCTGCAGTGCCTCTGAAGTACTCTCTACCTCCGCTTCACTCAACAGCTTCTTATAATAGCTGTCCTCCAACTTGCGAAGCTCCTCTACTACCTTCTCCAGTCTCTCTGTCTCGATGTGTATTCCTTTCTTCTCCATCCTCCCGGCAGCCTCTAGTGTCATCTTAAGACGGATTTCCTCCAATTGTCTCTGAGCCTTCACTTCCTCATACTCGTCCGGTACTTCAGCATCATAGACCGCCGCGTCCTCCTGCTTGGCCTTGTCCACTGTGATCTCACCTGAGGACAGGTCCTCCTGAACCGTTACTAGGTTTTTAATGTTCAGCTCAAGCTTTTCCTGAATTGCATAGGTTATCGCTTCCTCACCAATGGAGTTAAGACCTGTTATTATATCCTCTAAAGCCGGAATACTTTGTGTATCCAGCGTTACATCCTTGGGTACCGTACCGCTCTTCATCCCTTCCAGGATTCGGTCTAGTACCATGCCAGTATCTGTATTTGCTTTAATTTCACCTAGTTTTTTCTTATAGGTGAAGGTTTTCTCCGTCAAAGGAAGCTCATTCTCCAGCAGCCACCTTGCATCTGACAGATTCTCGGAATTAACCTCATATCCGGCCTCCAGAATAATCTCCTTAACCTGACCTTCCAGCTCGGTCCATTCTTTGGTCGTAAGCTCCGTCCGATTTCCCTGATGCTTCACACTTGCGCTGTAATAAGCCTTATAAATGTTCTCAATGGTTGGTTCCGCTTCCCGGGCAATCAGATATTTCATCGCCTTATCATCTATCTTTACTACAGTATCGCTGAGCGATATCGCTTTCAGAATATGATCGATATTCTGTTTTGTAACCGGAAGGTTTTCTTCCTTAAGCCTTGCTGTTATCTCTTCTTCCGTTATCTTAGCCGGACAAGCTTCACCGGCCTGCTGCGTGCTTACCTCATCGACTTGGGTTATCGCTGTTTTTACCCTGTTAATCGCTTCATATAAGCCGTTGACCGACATAGTCTCTGCCAAAAAGCCTTCCCTCTCCAAGGCCTCATAATCCTGCTCTGTGAATTTGATACTGATCTCTTCCAGCTTCGTTAAGGTTTCTCTGGATGCTTTTTCCTTATCCGCCTTTTTTGCGGCTTCTTCCTTCTGTGATCGCACCGTCTCCCAATCTTTTTCCTTCACTGTACTTGCCTTGATGATTTGACGAAGGGCTTTCACATTCTCCTCCAGCAATTTTAACTCAATCTCAGAGCTGGAGGCATTAATAACCTCAAAGGTCTTCCTTTCTCCCGGGACGGCATTTTGCAATACATCCTTGGAGGTAGTTACTTTTTGCCCATCAAAATCCAGGGTTATCAGCTTATCGACAGATATCACGGTTCCCGTAATTATTTGACCTTTTTTCAGATAAGCCAACCCTTCTCTATTTCTATCACGTTCAACTGCTATCTGGGAGCTGTTGCTCCTATTTGCAGCTATTTTCTTGTTAATTTCCAGTGAAACACCGAAATCCATCATTACCTCCATAAAGCTTGAATGCATTACATATTGTCATGTGATGTATTTCGGATGAACAAACAAAAAACTTAACCCGTCCCCTTCTATAAACACGTCAGGAAATATTGTTGCAGTCCAGCCTATCAGCTAAACTGGAACGAAATATTTCATATGATGCTTCTTACTTGGCTACTTTTTGAATAAACATGAAGCAACAGTAAATTTATGCCCGATCCTATACCGGATTATGGCTATCCTACAGGAGGTACCTATGCATCAAATGCTACAAAAACGAGTACTTGCCCTCATCCTAAGCCTGTGCCTTTCCTTTTCGCTTGTCGGCTGCAGCTTACAAACCAAGCAGGAAAAGCAGCAAGGCAAATTTGATGATTTTATGAATAATCTCTTTGTCCAAGAGGTTCAGACTGACAGCCTCTCCTTGAATTATTCCTTGGCAGAACCAGAGAATTATGGGATAAAATCGACTGAGGCATCCTTCGGTGAATATAGCGTAAGCAATATGAATAAAGACCATATGCTGTCGGAGAATCGTTTAAAATACTTATTGTCCTTTGAATACTCTCTTTTATCAAAGGAACAGCAGCTAACCTACGATATCGTAAAGAATTATTTGGAGACTGATCTTGCCCTGGGTGAGTTTGATTACTATTATGAATGTCTCGGTCCGACCACCGGAATACAAGCGCAACTACCAATTTTGCTTGCAGAATATAGCTTTTATCAGAAGGAGGACATCAATGAATATCTTCGCCTTCTTCCGCTGATCCATGATTACTTTTCCGATATCATCCAATACGAAAGAGAGAAGTCAGCCCACGGTCTATTCATGAGTGATGCTGTGGCAAAAAGGATTATCGCCCAATGCAAAGCCTTTATAGCTGATCCTGAAAATAATTTTCTGATTACGTATTTTAATGATAAAGTTTCAGGCTACACTAATCTGTCTAAGAAAGAGAAGGCAGCTTATAAATCAGCTAATACAGAGATTGTCCTCACCTATGTAATACCTGCATATCAGATGCTGATCGAAGCCTTACAGGAGCTGATGGGCTCCGGAACGAATAAAGCAGGACTTTACTATTATCCTGAGGGTCAGGCCTATTACGAATGTCTAGCAAAGTCTAAAACAGGGTCTGATAAGAATATGGAGGAAGTGATCGATTTACTGGAAGCCGCAATCGATGACGGAATTGTAGATATTACTTCCTTAACCTTATCCGATAAAAGCATTATCGAAAAATATCTGGAATTTAACACATTCCCCATTACGAATCCGGAAGATATTATGATAGATCTTCAGAAGGATATCGCTAAGGATTTTCCGGAGGCACAGACAGTTAATTGTAATATCAAGTATGTACCGGATGCTTTGGCAAAATACCTGAGTCCTGCCATGTATCTGGTTCCCCCCATCGATAACTATGAAAATAACAATATCTATATCAACGGAAATGATGAGAAGACCTTATCCATGATATATACCACCGTCGCTCATGAGGGCTATCCGGGTCATATGTATCAGTGTGTCTATTTCCGCAGCCAGAATCCGGCACCCATTCGCAGTATTATGAATTTTATGGGCTATGATGAGGGCTGGGCAACCTATGTTGAGATGTATTCCTATCGCTATGCAGGGATCGATAACAACCTTGCCGAATTCTTAAGAGCGAATAATATCGTCATACTGTGCATGTATGCCAGGGCGGATATCGGTATTCATTATGAGGGCTGGAACAAGAAAACCACAATGAAATACGTAATGAATTTTATCGGCGACGCTGCCGTTTCTGAATTTATTTATAACACCTTACTCGAGGAGCCCGCTATCTACCTGCCATATGCGGTGGGATATCTGGAGATTCAGGAATTGAGAAAAAAAGCAGAGCTTGCCTTAGGGAAAGGCTTTGCGGCAAAAGACTTTCATCAGTTCCTTCTGGATATCGGTCCTGCACAATTTGGGATAATTGATGATTACATGGATGTATGGATCGCTCATAATCCCAAAATGAAATGATTTTTCACATTTAAGGGTAGAATCGGGTAATAGAATATTGACATTTACAATCATCAGATTTATACTTAATGTGGCGGACAATTGATAAATATATAAATCAAGTTCTATTTATTCTGTGAATAATTCAGAATATTAGGACAATTCAAAAAATAGGAGGTTTTATTATGTCAACAAAAGCGTACTTTAAACATGACGAAATCGGCGCTAATAAACCCGGCTTTTCCAAGACACGTTCTATCATCGAAGTTGCTTTCTATGGTAACAATGTTGTTAAGGTTAACACTCTTAGAGAGGCTTATGAACTCGCTAAGAATTCACCCGGAACAGTAGTAACCGATATGCCGGTTTACCGTGGTGAGGATTTCGGTCTTGAGAAAGATGCAAAGGTATTATTATTTAATGATGGTTTTGTAACCGGCCGTGCTGCATCCGCAAGAAAAATTACCGGTGAGCCTGGCGTAGACACCGAGAACCTGAACAGTAAGGTAATGGATGCTATCTATGATACCAGATACTCCACTCTTTATCATGCAGAGGTATTTATCGGATTAGATCCAGAATTCATGGTTAAAGCTCATTTGTTGATTCCGGAAGGCGAAGAGAATATTCTCTACTCCTGGATGTTAAATTTCCAGTATATGTCCGATGAATATGTAAGAATGTACAAGGCTTCCAGACCGATCGGTGATGAATGCGATATTTTCATATTCTCGAATCCTCAATGGAAACATCCCGATCATCCGATGGGATTGACATATTTTAATACAACCACTAACTGTGCTGCTCTTCTTGGTATGAGATATTTCGGCGAGCACAAGAAGGGTACTCTTACCATTGCTTGGGCAATTGCTAACCGTAACGGTTATGCATCCTGTCATGGCGGTCAGAAGAGATACAATCTTGGCCAAGGTAAGTCCTATGTTGCTTCCGTATTCGGTCTTTCCGGTTCCGGTAAGTCCACCATTACCCATGCTAAGCATGGTGGCAAGTACGATGTAACGGTTCTTCACGATGATGCTTTCATTATCAATACTGAGACCGGTTCCTCCATCGCATTAGAGCCTACCTATTTCGATAAGACACAGGATTATCCTACTAACTGTGAGGATAACAAGTACTTATTAACCGCTCAGAACTGTTCTGCAACCTTAGATGATGAAGGCAAGATCGTCCTTGTTACCGAAGATATCCGTAATGGTAACGGCCGTGCGATTAAGTCCAAGCTATGGTCACCGAACCGTGTAGATAAGATCCCGGAAGCAGTAGACTCCATCTTCTGGATTATGAAGGATCCTACACTACCTCCTATCATTAAATTAAAGGGTGCCTCCCTTGCTTCCGTAATGGGTGCTACTCTTGCAACTAAGAGAACTACCGCTGAGCGTCTTGCTCCCGGTGTAGACCCTAACGCATTGGTTGTTGAGCCTTATGCAAATCCCTTCCGTACCTATCCGTTAGTAAATGACTATGAGAAGTTTAAGAAATTAGTTGGTGAGAAGAATGTTGATTGCTATGTAATTAACACCGGTGATTTCATGGGTAAGAAGGTAAAACCGGCTGATACCTTAGGAATTATTGAGGCAATTGTTGAAGGCAAGACTAACTTCAAGCAGTGGGGACCTTTTGAAGATATCGAAATCTTTGAGTGGGAAGGTTTTGTTCCTAACTTAGCTGATGCTGAATACAAGGCTCAGTTAAAGGCAAGAATGCTTGATAGAATCGAATTTGTTGAGTCTAGAGAGACAGAAAAGGGTGGCTTTGATAAGCTTCCTGAAGATGCTTTAGCAGCTCTGAAAAAGGTTGTTTCTGAATTAGCATAATCTATTTTATATAGTGCCCTACAAGATGAATTGATGAATCAATTCACTTGTCATGAATTAAAGCAGCAAGCAGATAATGAATTTTCCATTGACTGCTTGCTGCTTTTAAATCATGACAATAGAAAGTTGGCGAACTGTACCTTTCTATCATTGAGATCCGGATAAAGCCATCCGGAACGATATATAATAATTTGGTGCAATGTATGGGGACTGCTTAATCTTACTTTACTGTAACATTATAGGTTATGGTATGACCACCATAAGTAATTGTCAGCTTGGCCTTACCGGCTTTCACTGCTGTGATCTTGCCGTTTGCAACTGTAAAGACTTTCTTATTGGAGGAACTCATCTTTATATTCTTATCAGTTATCTTAATCTCTTTATCCTTATCCTCATCCACATCATGCAAGATGATAGAACCGATGGAAACAGACTTCCCCTTACCAATTGAAGCTACCGCTTTTGCATTACTGCTGCTTAAGCTGATGGAATCAACACGCTTCGCCTCTTTCGCTACCTCAGTAGGATCTAGGCAGCTATTATATATCTTTAACTCATCAATCGCACCCTTAATAAAGGTGTCGTTGTCGTAGCCAATTAACAGATCTCCGGATGCATTCGCAATGTTAATGAAATCGGATTTATCGGATTTATTGTATTGCTTGCCATTGATATAAGCTATCATCTGTCCATCCTTGTAGGTACAGGTGTAATGGACCCAATTGGTACTCTTCACCTTAGTATCCTCATAATTGAACTGGGTATTCAGATCTTGACCGAAGATGGGTGTCCAGCTATCCGGATTATATACTGAGGTCTTCATCTGGAATTCGGTACTGTTCCCCTTATCCCAGCTACTGATTCCCAACTTATAAGTCCAATCATTCTCATCATCATCTGAATAAGAAGGATTCTGACGGTATAGAAGAGGATAATCTCCCTCTGCGTCTACCTTAACCCAGCAGGATACCGTGAATTCGGAATCTAGATTTAAATAATCAGCTCCGGGTACTTTAATATAATTCCCCTTTGTTAACGTGATCGCATCGCTGTTCTTACCAATGACATATTTCGTTGTTCCGCTAACCGCAATATGCTCCGCATCATTTTCAAACTTTGAGGAATCTTTAAGATCCTTATCAAATGCATAGTATGCTACTAATTGCTTGGTCGGTTCTACAAACTCCTTGTTCGCCTTAACACCCTCCTGATACAGAGCCTCTACATCATCATAGGAAAGAGTGGTATTGTAAAGTCTTAAGTCATCAATCGAACCCTTAAAAAAGTCCTCCAATTTAGAATCAACACCGATATATAAGCCATCCTCATTGAAGGTAATACCCTCGGAATAACTGCTTTGAGCTAACAGTGAATTGTCATGGTATATTTTCACCTGATCACCATCGTAAGTAACTGTAAGCAGGAACCATTCTTCGCCTTCTACATTCTTATAACCGGCTCTTACATCCCCTTCCGTAGTAATACCGGCTTCA
The DNA here is from genome assembly GCA_023415475.1 of Bacillota bacterium. Taxonomy (GTDB): domain Bacteria; phylum Bacillota; class Clostridia; order Lachnospirales; family Lachnospiraceae; genus Mobilitalea. The sequence goes on from JAEZKL010000111.1 coordinate 13,005, forward strand.
GTATCTTCAAAGTAATTCGAGAGATATACGTTTACTTCACATGTCTCAAAACGAATGGCATAGGGATTTGACCAATTGCAGTCATCATTTTTTTCCCAGCCAACATTCTTACCTTTATCCAGCAGATATTTCTCACCGTATTTGGAATTACCTAGGTTAATCCAAGCTGAAATCGAGAAATTATCATTATTCGCCTCTTTACCATTTCCAAAATTAAGAAGGTCATTGGGCTCTACATATAAATAATTATCCTTGCCGTTGAAAACCGCTGCCTTACCATGAACACCTTGAGTAAAGGTGAGATTCTTTGCCCCTAATTTGGTACTCAGACCACTGACACTTTCATTGTAATTATCATCAAAGGTCCAGCGGGCAACCAGTCCATCCGAAATACCAAAAGAAGTGACCTGGACATCCTCATCCGATACTGCTGCCATGGATGACATTGCCGGAGTGAGGAGACTAAAAACCAAAGTAATCGTTAATAAACTGATGATCCATTGTGATTTTATTTTCTTAAACATTATATTCCCTCCTATCATAAGATAAGAAGATTGTAGCCGAAAATCCGTCCCATTCCTATCACCCCAAGGGTGATTTTTCCTCCTCATAGTCCGTTTTTACCATTTATTCTATTAATAATTACCTATTTCAAAAACGGCAGAGGAAAACCGATCGCTCTGTGGGCGGCTGAGTCAGTTATCTCCAGTAGGGCTGTTGTGAACTTTTTAAAAGCAGTTTTCATTAAACTAAAAAGAAGTAATAATATGTGGAGGATTATCTGCAGATGTATTCCGTTAGAACGGACACCGGATTAATATGTTAGAAACAGACTGACATATGCCTTATCATGTCAAGACTGTTGCGAACATTTAATCCGATGTCCGGGCGTCGGAATACATGTAGATATCCTCTATATATTATTACTTCAGCTTAACTTAAAAAACTGCCGTTATACATTCTTACAACAGCCTAATGCCAAATTACTGTATCTCGGCTCCTGAGGGCATCGGTTTCTCCGGAATCATCAGTGCCAGATTACCCTCTGCATCCTCTGCACAGAGTAACATTCCTTCGGATAACATACCGGCTAATGTTGCAGGCTTTAAGTTAACCACAACCATAACCTTCTTGCCAACCATCTGCTCCGGTGTATAATGAGCTTTGATACCGGATACGATTTGTTTTACCTGAGAACCAATCTTCACCTGAGAGCATAATAGCTTCTTGGATTTTTTAACCTCTTCACAAGCTATGATCTCACCGATCTGGAATTGCAGCTTTGCAAAATCATCATAGGTAATCTCCGCTTTTGCTTCAATATCGATAGCATCAGCCGCTTTCTCAGCTACTGACTCAACGGCTGCTCCTTCTGTATTAACCTCTTTCACTTCTTTCATCTCATCCACCTTAGCCATTACCTCCTTCAGATCAAGTCTTGCAAATAATATCTCCGGTGTCTCGGTTACCTTCGTTCCGGATGTATATAGTCCATACTTCTCGTACTCTTCGATGGTACGGGTCTTTGTATTCAACTGGGCCATAATCTTCGATGCTGTCTCCGGCATAAAGGACTCTAATAAGCTGGTACCGATACAAATACTCTCTACCAGGTTATAAAGCACTGTCTCTAAGCGGGCTTTCTTCCCTTCATCCTTCGCCAGTGCCCAGGGCAGGGTCTCATCAATATATTTATTACAACGCTTGAATAAGGTAAATATCTCGCTTATGGCATCGGCTACACGAAGCTTCTCCATCTTGGCAAGCACCTTCTTCGGTGTCTCAAGAGCAAGGGCAATCAGCTCCTCATCCACAGGTTCACTTTCGTTGCCGTTATTAACAATGCCACCAAAGTATTTATTGGACATTGATATCGTACGGTTAACCAAATTTCCCAGGGTATTGGCCAGATCGGAGTTAATTCTCTCTACCAGAAGCTCCCAGGAAATGATTCCGTCATTATCAAAGGGCATCTCATGAAGCACAAAATATCTTACGGCGTCCACACCGAAAATTTTAACCAAATCATCTGCATAAAGAACATTTCCCTTGGATTTACTCATCTTATCTGCCGCACTGCCCTGCATCAGCCAGGGATGACCGAATACCTGCTTCGGCAGCTCAACCTCTAACGCCATCAGGATAATCGGCCAGTAAATGGTATGAAAGCGGATGATATCCTTGCCGATCAGATGAAGGTCCGCCGGCCATAATCTCTCGAACTGCTCTGTGCTATTACCATCTGCATCATAACCGATACCGGTAATATAATTACTGAGCGCATCCAGCCATACATATACTACATGTTTGTCATCAAAGTCCACCGGAATACCCCATTTGAAGGAGGTACGGGATACGCACAGATCCTGAAGTCCGGGTAGAAGGAAATTGTTCATCATCTCATTCTTTCTGGATTCCGGCTGGATGAATTCCGGATGCGTATTAATGTGTTCAATCAGACGGTCTGCATATTTGCTGAGCTTTAAGAAATATGCTTCCTCCTTCGCAGGCTGTACCTCTCTGCCACAGTCAGGACATTTGCCGTCCACCAACTGGGATGGGGTAAAGAAGGATTCACAAGGGGTACAATACATACCTTCATAATGTCCCTTATAAATATCACCTTTGTCGTACAATTTACGGAAAATCTTCTGAATCTGCTTCTCATGATCAGCATCCGTGGTACGAATGAATTTATCATAGGAGCAGTTCATCAGATCCCAAATATCCTTAATCTGTCCTGCAACACTGTCCACAAATTCCTTCGGTGTAATACCTGCATCTGCTGCCTTTAGCTCAATCTTCTGTCCGTGCTCATCGGTACCTGTCTGGAAGAATACATCGTAGCCTTCCATTCTCTTAAAACGTGCAATACTGTCTGCCAACACGATCTCATAGGTGTTACCGATATGGGGTTTACCTGAGGTATAGGCGATTGCTGTTGTAATGTAATATGGTTTTTTGCTCATACTTACATCGTCCTTTCTATTTTTATTACTTACTTTTTAAGGTTGATTTTCCTCTGCTCTACATTTTGTTCCCATTCATTATGTTCTCTTATCCGTCATAGATGGCGCTTCTGCTTATTTCATAGGACGCTATTTCTATGAAATAAAAAAACTCCCATCTTTAATTGTTTAAAGACGAGAGGTGCTCCCGTGGTACCACTTTAATTTACCTTTATCTTAGGAATAAAGGCCTCCTTCACTGCAAATGCTACAGTGCCGCAAAATAACGGTTGCTTCCGTCGCAGCCTAAGATTACTCCTCGGTGCGCAGCTCCAAGACCATCTTCCACAGTTTCCGCAAACCAAACGCTGTCGGCCGGCTCGATATCCCTTTCCCCTTCTCAGCTAAACGGGGTTCTCTGTTAAGTGCTCCGCTGTGTACTCTTCTTTTCATTGCCTTTACCCTGTATTTATGACAAAGTATACCATGGGAAATAGGCTTTGTCAAAGTATTTCCTTTTATACACGCCCGGAAAATAAATCCTTCCTTTACCGGGATGGATTTATTTTCCGGACCATGCTATAATTGAAACATTCTAAACAGATAGGAGCAGCCATAAAAATGTTGAATCGATTAATCAGACACCTCCGGGTAATACCGGGGCTATTCATTATAACCTGTATATGTTTCCTCTTACACGGGTGCAGCTGCACAGAGCGTAATCCCATTGGCGAACCGACCGGTGTGCCAAATCCGATTTCAACCGGTGCTACCCCAACCGCCTTACCGGAGGTCTCAGACATCTCTCCCGTTCCAACCGCTCTTCCTGAAGTACAGGAAACCTTCTCTTTTGTCAATGAAGAAGGTACGAATCTGGAAAACAGAATCAATCCGCCGGAGGGTTATTCCCGTATCTCTTCCTCCGAAGGCGAGCTGGCATATTTTATACGTACCCTACCTCTTAAAAGCAGCGACAGTCAGCTAATGCTGTATAATGGGCAGTCTAAATCCAACCAGAATAATCATGCAGCAATTTTTGATCTTAGTCTTGGCGATCGCGATTTACAGCAATGTGCAGACTCGCTTTTCAGAATTTACGCTGAATATTATTGGTCCTTACAGGCTTATGATAAGATAGCCTTTCATCTGACCAACGGCTTTTATATGGAGTATTCAAAGTGGCAAGAGGGTTATCGTATCAAGGTAGACGGTAACGACGTAAGCTGGGTGAAATCTGCCTCTTATGATGATTCCTATGAACAGTTTCTACGATATCTTGATATGGTTTTTGCATACGCGGGGACCCTATCCCTCGCATCGGAATGTGAGAATATCTCGGTAGAGGAGCTGTTACCCGGCGATTTATTTATTAAGGGGGGATCCCCGGGACATTGTGTACTAGTCGTAGATATGGCAGCTGACCAGGAGGGAAATCTATGTTACCTCTTAGCCCAGGGCTATATGCCTGCACAGGATTTTCACGTTCTTAAGAATCCCCTCCATCCCGAGAATCCCTGGTATTATGCCTCTGAAATAAGCTTTCCGCTTCGTACTCCGGAGTGGCAGTTCATCGAAGGTTCTGCCGTACGTTGGAGGGAATTCCCTTTGGAAGGAGCGAAGGAGCTGACCTCTTCCAATATCGATAACGTTGACAGTATTCCGGCCTGGTCTCCTGCTCAGGGGGAGAATAAGAATCAGGCTTCCTCCGTCACCTTATTAGCAGTTGGAGATAATCTGATTCATATCGAGGTTGTGCAAAGCGGAAAGCAAGCGGATAATACTCTGAATTATGACCATCTCTACTCCAGGTTGAAGGAGGAGATTACAGCAGCAGATATCGCCGTTGTGAATCAGGAAACCATTCTGGGTGGAGATGACTTTTCCTATTCCGGATATCCGAACTTCAACTCTCCGACCGAAATCGGTGACGCTCTGGTAGAAGCGGGCTTTGATGTTGTTCTTCAAGCTACCAATCATACAATGGATATGGGCTTAAAGGGTGTCGAGAATACCCTCTCCTATTGGAAGACTAAGCCGGAGATTCGTGTACTTGGTATCAATGAGACGGAAGAAGCAAGCAATGAAATCACTATCGTCGAGAAGAATGGCATTAAGCTTGCTATGCTTAATTATACCTATAGTCTGAATGGCTATTCCCTTCCGAAGGATATGCCTTATCTTGTGAACCTGCTGGACAAAAAAAAGATGGCTAAGGATATCGCAAAGGCAGAGGAAACAGCAGATTTTACGATTGTATTTCCTCATTGGGGGTCCGAATATATTTACAAGGCAACCACTATGCAAAAGGATCTTACTGAATTCTTCTATGAAAATGGTGTTGATTTGGTCATCGGAGCGCATCCACATGTAATCGAGCCGGTGGAATGGATTGAGACCGATACGGATCATCGAATGCTGGTCTACTATTCCTTAGGAAACTTCATGTCCTATCAGAAGGAAGCTCCTCGAATGCTCGGAGCAATGGCTAAGGTAACGATTAATAAGGATGAGAACGGTACCTATATCAGTAATGCCGCGATAACACCGATCGTGACTCATTATGAGAATGGTCCCGCAGACTTTCATTACGGGATCTATAAGCTGACGGAATACACTCCGGCATTGGCTAAGGTACACGGTGTATCCGATATCGCAAAAAATGGTGCGATGGATTACCAAACCACCTATGATCTCGCGAAAAAGGTTCTGGGCTCCTGGTTTCAAGACTAAACTTGATGAACAACCGCTTTACATATATGCCTATGCGCAAATAAGGTTGGCCAAAAAGGTATATCACGATTGATATACGTTTTAGCCAACCTTATTTTTAAATCTTCTACCCTCTCGCTTCCCCAACTTCTTCCTCTGGGTAATACCTTCTCCAGTACTAACCTTTTCAAGGTTATCAAATTTTAGTCATATTGTCAATGGTTTTATGGCTTTTTCATAATTTTTCTGTAATATTGTACCAAGCATTAAAACAATAATATTAATATTTACATATGTTTTTTAGTAATATAGATAAATTTCTACCAGATATTGTGCTGTTTTTTTTACATCTACTAATAATAGAAGCTTAGTAAATTCTACAAGAGTTGAATCATTTACGGTATCCACACGGATATTTACTCTGCCAGCGGTAGGAATCCTCACACATTTTATCAATTCCCCGCTCAGCCTTCCAGCCGAGCTCTCGGTATGCCTTGGAGGCATCCCCATAAGAGACTGCAATATCACCCGGACGTCTGGGTCCTATCACATATGGCAGCTTTTTGTTACAAGCCTTTTCGTAGTTATGAATAATATCGAATACACTGTAGCCGACGCCTGTGCCAAGATTATATACTACCAGGCCGGGATTCTCCTGAAGCTTTTCAATCGCCTTGATATGGCCTAATGCTAAGTCAACCACGTGAATATAATCTCTAATCCCGGTTCCGTCCGGTGTATCATAATCATTCCCAAAGACATTAATCTTCTCCAATGCTCCGATGGCAACCTTTGCAACATAGGGAACCAGATTATTCGGGATACCGTTAGGGTCTTCGCCGATCTCCCCGCTCTCATGTGCGCCAATGGGATTAAAGTAACGAAGTATTGCAATATTCCAGTTTGAATCCGATTTATAAAGATCTCTCAGCATCTCTTCAATCATCAGCTTCGTACGACCATAGGGGTTAGTAGCCGATATCGGCATATCCTCAGTTACGGGAACCTTAGCCGGATCTCCGTATACCGTTGCAGAGGAAGAAAACGCCAGGTTTTTCACGTTGAATTCCTGCATAACCTCAAGAAGGGTAATGGTTCCGCTCAGATTATTCCTGAAATAAGCCAGAGGGATCATACAGGACTCTCCTACTGCTTTTAAGCCTGCAAAATGAATCACAGAATCAATCTTCTCCTTCTCAAATATCAGTCTCAGCTTCTCCTTATCCAATATATCTGCTTCATGGAAGGATATCCTCTTTCCGGTCAGCTTCTCTACTCTTTGAACCGATTCTATGGAGGAATTACTAAGATTATCCACCACAACCACCTCATAACCCGCATTTAATAATTCCAGATTAGTATGGCTGGCAATATATCCGGCTCCGCCTGTTACCAATATCTTCATCTTCTCACATCTCCTTTTACCGATTCATAATATGTTCATTGTATCTCATATCCTCTGTTTTGAAAACAGTTTTGTGCTTTGATATTACATTTACTGGTATATTTTCCAATAATTGATGCTTCCATTCAAATCCTGATATGCTAGAATTTATCTTATAATATGTTTACATCCTTACCCAGCCACTTATCAAATCATGCCGCTTTACGGTATCTAGCTCAATTACATAGATAAGGAAAATCTTATGCGAAAATATGTTACTTATCGGTCTTTGCTGGTTTGTAGTATACTCCTATTGTTATATGGATTATATACCTATAATACCGGGAGCGATAGACCAAATCCCTATGAAGCCTCCATTGCTGAGGAACATATCACCCCAACCTCGACTCCTGTACCAAAGATAAATTCGATTGATGATCCAATGGCTCTTCTTGTTCGAAACACCATACTTCGGCTAGGTGACAGCACCGATGAGGTCATTCGCAAGCTTGGCCTTCCGGGTCGTATCGCAGAAACCGAATATGATTTTACATATTATATATACAATAATGATTATAAAAAGCTCCTGTTTGTAGCACTCCTGGACAATAAGGTTGTCGGTTTTTATACGGATGCCCTTGATTTTGAATTCCATGGCTTTCGAAATGGCGCCTCACTCGACGAGATTAATACTGCTCTTGAAGAGGATTTTAAGCTTGAGGCGGTACTAGCAAAGACCATCTCCGAATATAAGGTGTCCATTCTGATGGATAAGCTAGAAACCGGTAAGGCGGTAGGGATCTATGTGCTTTCCGATATCGTTAAGGAGGATGGCTACACGGAAGAGATTATAACTGAGGTAGAACAGATGGTATATGATCTGACCAATTCCATACGCGTGAGGAACGGACTGGAGCCCTTATCCTGGTCATCTTCCGCTGGCCAGGCCGCAAGAAAGCATAGCATGAATATGGCCGCCATGGATTTCTTCGACCATGTTGATCCGTCCTTCCGAAGTCCGGGAGACCGCCTGAATGCCGAGGGAATATCCTATAAGAAATGCGGTGAGAACATCATCGCCGGCTATGGCAGTGCTATATTATCCAGCCACGGCTGGTATAATTCCAAAAGCCATCGGAAGAATCTGCTGAATGATTATTTTCGCTATCTGGGAGTCGGCTTTGTCTATGATGAAGATAGCATCTATAAAACCTATATAACTCAAAATTTCTATCGATAATTGCTTGCAATCAACTATAAAATCATTTATCCTTACTAATAGATATTACGAACAAAGGTATGGTGATTGATGATGGACAAGCAGCTGTTTCTGCAGGCCTGTGACGAAGTAATCGGACTGCAACAAGGTTTGAACGGAATTGGAACCCTTGGTGAGAAGACCGTTCACTCTGTATTAAAATGCTATCTGTCTCCGAATCATCTCAACCATGAAATTAAGGTTGGGGGCTTTGTCGCAGATATTTGTACAGGCAACGAAATTATTGAGGTACAGACACGCCAGTTTAATAAGCTCCGAAGAAAGCTGCAGATGTTTCTTACCTTCGCACCGGTAACGATTGTCTATCCTATCCCCAACACAAAGTGGATCAGGTGGGTTAATCCACAGACCGGTGAGATTAGTCCACGACGAAAGTCACCTAAACTAGGTTCCCCCTATTCCATTTTTCCTGAGCTCTATAAAATCAAGGAATACCTTGTGAATCCCAATCTTAAGCTTAAAATAATGATGATTGATCTAGAGGAATACCGTTTTCTTGATGGCTGGAGCGCTGACAAGAAGAAGGGGTCGACCAGAAGCGACCGTATCCCTACAGAGTTAGTTAATGAGCTGGATATTCAGGGGACTGCAGGCTATCAGCTTCTAATTCCTGAGAGTTTGGATTATGAATTTACTACCAGAGATTATAAGAAAGCCTCCGGTCAATCCCTACAGGTATCCCAAATCGCTTTACATGTACTGAATTATATCGGTGCCATAGAGCGTACCGGCAAGAAGGGAAATACATTGATCTACCGCAGAACACCGTTATTACAAGAGGCAAACGAGTAAAATAAAGGATTAAGGGTATCACCTTTGCGATTTTATGGTACAATATAAGCGTAGTGAGCATACTGCAAGCTTGCTTGTGAGTATGCGATCGGAGCGGAAGATCATGAACATGTTTTATGTTCATGATATAATAATGACACTACATAAAAAATAAGAATGGAGGTACGGGAGGCATACTATCCTCCCTGGAATAATGATGAGTGAAGAGTTGAACATCAATAACAACACCTCTCTGCCGGAGACAGAGGCAGAGCCGATTACAGAACCGGAGATAATACCTTCGATGGATGATTTTAAGGACGAGATTGCACGGTCCTTTAAGAAAATCCAAGAGGGAGATATATTAAAGGGTACTGTAATCGGAATTTCCGAATTCGAAGTAATTCTTGATCTTGGATATTATACCGAGGGTATCATTAAACTGGAGGAATTAAGTAATGACCCCAGCTTCTCAATCAAGGCTGATGTAACACTTGGGGAAGAGATCTCTGCTACGGTTCTCCGCGAGGACGACGGACATGGGAATATTCTCTTATCCAGAAAACGTGCCGATGATATTCTGGCGTGGGATCACTTAAAGGAAGCCATGAATAGCCGCAAAATATTTAAAGTTAAGGTAGCACAGGCTGTCAATTCGGGTGTAGTAGCTTATTTATTAGGTGTCCGTGCATTCATCCCGGCTTCTCAGCTGGCATTAACTTACGTAGAGGATCTGGATGCTTATGTAGGTAAGGAGCTGGATGTAATTGTAATAACTGCCTCTGCTGATGACAAGAAACTGGTATTATCCGCAAAGGAGGTTGCCCGCGACCTTGAGCAACAGGAAAGGACCGGTAAGATTTCTCGCCTTCAGACCGGAATTGTAACAACCGGAGTTGTGGAAAAGATTGCCCCCTACGGTGCTTTTATTAATATCGGAGAAGGCTTAACCGGTCTGGTACACATCTCTCAGATTTGCGGAAAAAGAATTAAGTCTCCAAGCGAAGTGATTAAAGAAGGCGAGACAGTAACCGTAAAGATTTTAGAGGTAAAGGACGGCAAGATCAGCCTCAGTATGAAGGCCGTAGAAGAGAAAGAGGAGGTTCTGGAAGAAGTGGAAGAAGCTCCTTCTACCTACCAAAGCGGAGAAGATGCAACCACAGGTCTGGCCGCATTATTAAAGAATATTAAGCTTTAAACTAAGACATTAAAATGGCTTCGAGATTATTCAGTCCCTTGTTCCTAAGGATACACGGACTCTGAGATAACCTCGAAGCCTTTATTTGCGGTTAAAACGGTATGATTTCAAGTACATATAGGATCAGAAAAGCAATACCACTGATACCGATCAGGTTAAATATAAACACAAACCATAGCAGTGCGTGGCCTCTGCCTACACGTCTGTTGAGGGCTTCCAGATCTGCTGTATACTCCTGCTGATACTGCTTATTCATAATTGCATTCTGCTTTTGAAGTTCAATCAGCAGCTCTGATATACGGTTTACTACATTCTTATCGATGCCTTCCAAGTTCTCACTGGTTGACTCCATAACAGCCTTCAGCTTCTCCAGCTCCAGCAGGACGTTATTGATTTTAACCTTATCCAGGTCTTCCATCAGCTCTATTGTCTTCTCTCCCTGTTCTTTGATATAAGTCAGATCCATTGCTGTCTGTACACCAATAGACTTATTCACCCCAATTCCGTGTTCATACTCCTCGCACTTATCCGAATACTCTAAAAGCCATTTTCTATAATATTCCAAGGTATTACGATACTCTGCCAGCTTATGCTCATAGGTCGTAGTGATTTCCTTCGCACTTTCGTTCACTTTATTACCCCAATCTTTCATGTTAGGTAATCCAAATGGCAAATTCATAGGTATCTCACTCCTTTGTTATACTCGTATTCCGAACAGTGATCTCTTCTTTCCAGATTTATGAGGTTCTGCATCATCTGTCTTCGTTGTTTCCCTGACTGCCTGTCCCTCTTCCTCCTCTATAACAGTTCCAAAGGACTCAGCCACCACCGATTTATAGCTTCCGATTAATTCCTCCTGGCAGCCCTCGATCCGTTCTCTGCTGAAAATCTTTAACTCTTCGTTTAAGGTAAGCATCTTTTGATCCAGATAAGCTACGATGTCAGAGCATTCCTTTAATTCCTTTCGAATATGCTCCGGTGCATTTCCTTCGAATTTGTAATAAATCTTATGCTCCAGACTTGCCCAAAAATCCATCGCTATGGTACGAATCTGAATTTCCACCTTGGTCTCCACGGTCTGATCCGTAAGGTATACAGGAATGGATATAATCATATGATAGCTGGTATATCCGTTCTCCTTCGGACACATAATATAATCCTTTACCTTTAGAACCTTAATATCGCTTTGCTTGGAGATCAGATCGGCAATTCGATAAATATCTGATGTAAAGGAACATATTACGCGAATCCCGGCTACGTCATTAACATATTTAATTATGTTATCTACCGTCAGCTCCATCTGATTATGGCGAAGCTTCTTCGCGATGCTCTGCGGTGTTTTTATTCTTGAAGTAATATGCTCTATGGGATTATATTGATGTGCTAATTTAAATTCATTATTCAGTATCTCTAGCTTCGTATTAACTTCCTTTAACGCGGCGTCGTATAAAAGCAGCGCGGCGCTCCACTCCTCTGCCTCATCGTAAAACATGGGGAGATCCATTTAATCACAACCTTTATATTGTATAGTCTGTCTAAAAACCGATTAATTATTGTTCATAATTTGTTCATTGTTATCATTATATCATAGAAATATGAATAATTCTTGAAGAATTCAAAACTTAATGAAAACTTAATGATTTCCTCTTATAATCTATGAAAACAACTCGTGTCCCACAGCTGTGATGGGGGAAGATGGGAAGGAGGAGATATGCATAATGAAGTAATTTATTTGTTGATAGATTATCACTGACCTTCTTTAATGTACCTATGAAAACAACTCATGCCCCACAGTCTATACGAGGGGATGGGAGAAATGTTTCGTAAGTTCGTATTTAAGATTATGATTGTTTGTAAGCTTAAAATTTCTGTACAGATGCTTATTTTACAAGGAATTTGGGAATTTTACGATTTGGATGAGTTGTCGTGGAAATAGATACAATTGTATACATATTAAAAAATAATAATTTTCTTGTGAAATATGTGTTGACAATTGAACCAATTCATGCCTATAATATTGGCAGACTATTACAGAAAGTGAGGTAAAACAATGATCAGCAACATGAAATTTAGAATAACCGCATTACACAACAATTTCATATTAAGCTCGTTAAGTGATATTACCTCATGGATTCGAAAAAGTTAAACCGTGACCTCATATCCCTGTCCTGCCCTGCTGCCAGTAGGAGACGGTGGAGATTACATCTATATTTTTGAATTGTATGCCATGGTATTATCATACCATGGCTTTTTTGTATGCTCGGATGTAAAAGAAAATTGCTACAGTAGACATCCCATGGAACTAGTCTGAATTACAATGAAATTGACTATGAATGACACAACAACAGGAAATTTAAGAGGGAAGCGTGTCGCGTAAGCTTCACGCTGGGAACGGAGGAACAATGAAAAAGATTTCAAGCTATATTTTAAAGTATTGGTACGCCTATGTTCTTGCGATTTTGTGTATTGTGATCGCTGTATCACTTGATATGCTGTCACCGCAGGTAACGAAGCGGATTATAGATAATGTCATCATCGAAGGAGACATGGCTCTGCTGCCGAAGATGCTTATCCTGATTTTTATTATCGGTATCGGAAGATGTATCTTCCAGTACTTGAAGGAATTAATATTTGACTTGGTAAGTGCAAGGATTACCGTGAATATGCGAAGGGACCTATTCAATCATATCCAGAGCTTATCCTTAAACTTTTTTGATAAGAACAATACAGGTGAACTAATGTCACGTGTGAAGGATGACATAGACCGCATCTGGGGGGCTCTCGGTTATGTAAGTATGCTGATCATCGAGGTTATTATCCATACGGGTATTGTATTATTCTGTATGTATAGCCTAAGTCCCAGCTTAGCCGTATTTCCCACCATCATTCTTCCATTAGTCGCTTCTCTGGCGCTCCTGATGGAGAAGAAGCTTGGTAAGATCTATGAAGCTATCAGTGAGGAGAATGCTAAGCTGAATACCGTCGCTCAGGAGAACCTCTCCGGCGTTCGTACCGTTAAAGCTTTTGCAAGAGAGAAGCATGAGATAACCAAGTTCTTATCTCATAACAAACGTTATTATGAACTTAATATGCAGCAATCCAAGGTATTCATTAAGCTGTATCCTTACTTTCAATTTATTACTAAGCTGCTACCGATGATCGTGATTATGATAGGCGGTTATCAGGTTATGCAGGGAACGATCACCTTAGGTACCTTAGGCGCTTTTGCTGAATATTCAACCAACATTGTATGGCCGATGGAAATGCTCGGTTGGCTTTCCAACGACTTTGCCTCTGCTATCGCTTCCGGTAAGAGAATTAAGAAGATTTATGCAGAACAGCCTCTGATTACTGAAGTGGAAAAGCCGGTCGTTCTGGAGGAGGTTAAGGGTGCTATACGCTTTAACAAGGTATCCTTCGGTCTTTCAGAGAAGAACATCCTGTCCGATATCAGCTTTGATTTGGCAGCGGGCAAGACTATCGGAATTATGGGTGCGACAGGAACCGGAAAGAGTTCTATTATCAATCTTCTTCAGCGTTTTTATGACACGACGGAGGGTGAGATTTATCTGGATGGAGTAAATATCAAGGAGCTTACCCTGCGTCAGCTTCGTAAGAGCATCTCCTTGGTAATGCAGGATGTATTTCTGTTCTCCGATACGATTAATGAAAATGTAAAGCTGGGTAAGAGAAACCAGGTATGTAATAGTGAGGTTGTCGAGGCTGCTGAGGGTGCACAGGCAAAGGAATTCATCGAGCGGATGGAGGAGCAGTATGAAACCATCGTCGGTGAGCGTGGTGTTGGTCTGTCCGGTGGACAGAAACAGCGCCTTAGCATTGCCAGAGCACTGGCAAAGAAGACCCCGATACTAGTACTGGATGACTCTACTTCCGCACTGGATATGGAGACCGAGCTTATGATACAGCGGTCCTTAAGTCAAATTGAGGCAACCAAGATTATTATTGCTCACCGAATCTCCGCTGTACGTAATGCAGACGAGATTATCATCCTGGAGGAGGGTAAGATTGTTGAGCGTGGTACTCATGACGCCTTGTTACAGAATAAAGGCTATTATTATAAAACATTTATGGCACAATACGGGGATTACCTGGAAGCTCAGGAGTCTGATGAATTTGTGTTGGATGAAAGGAAGGTGGCATCATGTCAATAAACGCCATCAGAGAAGACGAATATATTAAAAACGTCAGTAAAAAAGCAACCCTAATCCGGTTATTCAGCTACATGCTGGCTTATAAAGGACCCATCATTGCTGTTATCTTTATCATGCTGACCACCGTGTCAATCTCCATTGCAAACCCATTGATTATTGATCAGGCAATTGACGTTCATATAGCAAATAAGGATATCAAAGGCTTAATTCGACTTGGTATACTGGCTCTTGTACTTAATGTATTCTTTGTATTACTGGTAAAGCTTAGAATGTATCTTATGGCTAAGGTATCGAACAATGTACTTTTAACCATTAGACAGGAGCTCTACACCCATATTCAGAAGCTGAGCTTCAGCTTTTTTGACAGCCGCCCTACGGGTAAGATTCTTGCCAGAGTCATCGGTGATGTTAACTCCCTTAAGGATGTACTATCCAACAGCGTCACAACCTTAATTCCGGATGCTGTAACAATCACCGCCGTGGTTATCATCATGGTGATTATCAACTGGAAGCTGGCGATTGCATCCCTAATCTCTCTGCCCTTTATGGCCTTCGGTCTATGGTACATACAGACCCGATCTCATAAAAGATGGCGGATTCACAGAAAGAAGAGCTCTAATTTAAATGCCTTCATTCATGAGGACCTCTCCGGTATGAGAATTATTCAAAGCTTCACAGCAGAGGATGAGACTGCTGGGACCTTCGATGAATTATTAGAAGAGCATCGTAGCTCCTTCGTAAATGCGATTGTTTTAAATGACGCTTTCGGTTCGGTTATTGATTTTAGCTGGGGAGTCGGATCCATCTGTATGTATTTTGTGGCAGTAAAGCTTCTGCGAATCGATGCAGGCAATGTCGGTACATTAATGGCTTTTGCCATGTATATTACAATGTTCTGGCATCCGATCATGAATTTAAGTAACTTCTATAATCAAATTATTACAAATATATCAGGTGCTGAACGTATCTTCGATATTCTCGACACCAAGCCGGACATCACGGATGCTGACAGCGTCAATGAGTTGCCGGAAATTAATGGCGAAGTTACCTTTGACCACGTATCCTTTGCCTACGATGCAGATACTCAGGTACTAAATGACGTAAGCTTTCGGATTAAGCCCGGTGAGACCATCGCTTTGGTGGGTCCGACGGGTGCCGGAAAGACTACCATCGTTAACCTGATCAGTCGTTTTTATGATATACAGCAGGGAAGTATTTATATTGATGGTTATGATATCAAAGAGGTGTCCATCGAAAGTCTGAGAAGACAGATGGGTATCATGACGCAGGATAACTTCCTGTTCTCCGGAACAGTAGCTGACAATATCCGTTATGGTAAGCTGGATGCGACCGATGAGGAGATCATCTCTGCTGCCAAAGCAGTCAATGCCCATGACTTCATTATGAAGCTGGAAAAGGGCTACGATACAGAGCTGAAGGAACGTGGGGCAGGCTTATCCATTGGTCAGAGGCAGTTACTGGCTTTTGCAAGAACCATGGTTTCCATGCCGAAGATCTTAATCCTGGATGAAGCAACCTCTAGTATTGATACCCACACCGAATTATTGGTTCAACAGGGTATCGAGGCGCTGCTGAAGGGTAGAACCTCCTTTGTTATTGCACATCGACTGTCTACCATCCGTAAAGCGGATCGCATCTTTGTGATCGACGATGGCTGTATTCAGGAGGAAGGCAGCTCAGATGAGTTGTTAGCTAAGAAAGGTCAGTATTATAACCTTTATATGGCTCAGTTTAAGAATCTGGAAGCTTAGGATATCATTAAAGCTCCCGGTAGGAAAATCGCATTTACTGCCTTTCCTATCGGGAGCTATCTTATTCGTCTTCCTCTTTCTTATCTTCCTCCGGATATCTGGATCGAAGTCTCTGATTAATGCTCTCGGCAATTCGTTTCTCATTACTGAACATGGCTGTCGTTACACTAAAGTATACACCTGCTACCAATAGTACCAAGGTAAGTATTTGTGATATTTGTTTGATATTGACCCATTGCAGCATTAAGGCACAACCGAGAACAACTACATTAATATACGTATAATGAATGATGTGTCGTATTTTCATCTGCTTTTTGCTGATTTCCCTTTTAGAACGATAAATCAGGGTTCCGAGAGAAGTGATAGCTGCCACGACAATGACCTGCCATATGATTTTCACATTAAAATACAGCTCCGGTAGGAAAATCGTCATAAATATTGCTGTACTGATGATACTTCCCGATAACACATAAAAATAGGTCTGAATAATTTTCTTTACACTCTCCATGCCTTCACCTCCTACATTCCAAGCTTTTTCTTAAGCTCCGGCACATATTGCCTCGAGATTACTACCACTTCACCATTAAACAACTGTGCCTCAAACCGTCCTGAATAAGCCGGACTGATACTCTTGATCTTGGATACATTGAGTATTACTGATTTAGAGGCACGGAAAAAGTCAGTATTCTTATACTCTTCCTCAATTTCATAAAGCTTCAGCTTCGTCTCATAGACATTCTGTTTGCAATAAAGGAAAACCTTATTATCTACCCCTTCAAAGTAATATACATTTGCAGGATCTATCATGACAATATTACCATCCTTTATCCCTGTCAGCTTCTTCTGACCCTGCTTCAGCTCAGTAATTAGCTTTAGAATATTGTCATTCAATTCTTTGCATCGGATGATTACCTGATCCTCATCACCAGGGTTGCATTCCTCAATAATAATCTTCATCGGAACTCCTATCTGCTCATTACATTTCTCTTACTTTGCAGCAATGCCGCAATACCTATAAAAATTATACCACTAATTACTAAGAATGCCACCTGAAAAGTAACAGAAACAATCTCACCTTCATGAAGGATTGTTATTCCCATAGCCTCTTTATAACCACTGATTAATTCCTCGGGACAGCCCGCAAAGGTCTTCGCTAGTATTTCCTTCGTAAGCAGCTCTCTCATGAAGGAACAGCCATGAAGCAGGGGGAAGCATTTGAGTACATTCTGCAGCTTCTCGGGAAGCATTCCTAACGGAAGATAAATACCGGCAAGAAATCCGACCAGAGTTCCAATAATGGTGCTTAATCCACCAAAAGCGCTCTGACTGTGGACAAAGTTAGCGATAAGGAAAACCATTGTAGCTGAAGTGAATACATTGAGAGCAATATAAAGAAATACCTTTCCGGTCACCGCTAATGATATCACTGCTCCTCCTGTGATTACAATATAGGCTGCTCCGATCACAACTGTCAGGGTACACATAATAATTCCCATGATAATTGCAGCTATGATATAGCTAAATACGAAGACTGGTCGGCTCACCGGTGTTACGAAGAAGCTGGATAATCTTTTCTGTGCTTCATCCTCAACCATGATACCAACCATGGATAAGGTTATCGTAATCGAGTTTACTACAACAATCCCGGCAAGAGTCCAGAGCATAACTAACTGCTCGGCATTGGAACGATCAAGAGCGGTATCTCGCTCACCTCCATATTGATTCAAAAGATCGACAACACTGTCTGCATTCATTTTCCCAAGAAATACCACCATCAACCCGATGATAATCAACATGGACAGCAACGAAAAGAAAATATTGGAACGATCTCTACAATACACTAATATGTTTCGTTTAATTAATCTGAATAATAACATCTCTCATTCCTCCCCTACAGGCTTTTGCCTGTGATATTTAAAAACACATCATCCATGGTTCCCTGGACCAGTTCAAAGGAGATAACACAATCTCTTATCTTATTCAAAAGCTCCAGGCCGAACATAGAATCAGGTATCGTCACTCGGATATGATTGCTTCTATGCTCGAAGGCCAATTGTTCTTCCTCCAGCCGTTTTGTCAGCTCCTCCCGGTTCTCCGGTACCAATCGTAAGATATCCTGGGCATGCATTTGTTTCAATTCGGAAGGTGTTCCGTCCGCAACCAGCTTACCGGCCTCCATGATCGAGATATACTGTGCCTTTGCAGCCTCCTCCATATAGTGAGTCGTCAGAAATACGGTCATACTATCTTCCCTACGCAACCGTTCTATACTCTCCCAGACATTTTGTCTGGTTTGAGGGTCCAAACCGGTGGTGGGCTCATCCAGAAACAGTAGCTCCGGTCGGTTCATTAATGCTTTTGCTATTTCACAGCGACGCTTCTGACCGCCGGACAGCTTTCGAAACTGTCGGTTCAGAATATCACCAATGTCCAGGATATCACAGACATAGTCCAGATTCCTATGAATGGAGCTTGTGCTATGATCATACAGAGATGCTCTTGTAATCAGATTTTCCTTAATCGTTAAACGATTATCCAACGTATTATCCTGGAAGACCACTCCTATTTTGCTGCGGATCTCCCGATTCTCTTTTCCCAACCGATATCCACAGACATATGCTTCACCTTCATTACTATTTAGTAATGTACATAGTATGTTGATGGTCGTGGATTTCCCGGCTCCATTTACACCAAGGAAGCCGTACAGCTGCCCCTTCTTTACCCGAAAGCTGATATTGTCAACAGCTTTAACCTCTTTAAAATACTTCTTAAGATTATTTACTTGTATAATATCCTCCATATACTCCCACACCTTTCTAAATGCTTATTTCCATCAGGTATATTCCCCTACTAATGTATATCCTTCTATTGCCTTCATTGCTATGAGTTTATTCCGAAATTAAAGAATTAGCAATAGGAGCTAAAGTGAGTTGCATTAAGCGAAGGGTAAGTTGCAAAAATACAACTTAATATGTTAGTTCAATCTGTACACCGTATGGATTATACAGTAAAATAACAGTATCTATTTTCCAAATTTTCAATTATAATTACAGGATAAATATTTGATTACTGTATTGATAAGGCGAAGAATACATAGGGAGGCTTTTATGAAAGTATTGCTATTATTAGCTAAAGGTTTTGAAACCATGGAATTTAGTGTCTTTGTGGATGTACTTGGATGGGCAAGAAATAACTTCGGATGTGATGTAGCTGTAGAGACCTGCGGATTTCATAAAGAGATTGTAAGTACCTTTCATGTTCCTGTCATAGTTGATAAAACTCTTGATCAGATTAATGTCTCGAATTATGATGCGCTGGCAATACCCGGTGGTTTTGAAGAATTCGGTTTCTATGAAGATGCTTATGATGAGCAATTTCTAAATATCATCCGTGATTTTGACCGGCAAGGCAAAATCATTGCTACAATCTGCGTTGCTGCTCTCCCTCTTGGTAAAAGTGGTATTTTACAGAAACGACGAGCTACTACCTATCACCTTCGGGACGGATACCGTCAAAAGCAATTGGCAGAGTTTCAGGCTGAGGTAGTTAATGAGCCGATTGTCGTAGATAATAATATCATCACTTCTTATTGCCCTCAGACCGCACCTGAAGTAGCCTTTAAGCTTCTTGAGATGTTAACCAGCAAAGAGAAGATGGAGGAGGTAAAAGCAGCAATGGGCTTTTAGCATATTTATTGAACCTTCTATTGTCATGCATAAAAAGGCGACTCCAAAACTACATTGGAATCGCCTTATCCTTTATTTTCTCATTATTCTAAGATGATCAGAACCTTCGCTTCGGAATTGTTATGATGAAGCTCGACCCTTTCTTAAACTGGGAACGGACCTTAATCTTACCGGTGTGTGCAAGAATAATCAGCTTTGCCAAGGACAAACCAAGTCCATGTCCACTGATATTTTGATTTCTTACATGATC
Source organism: Bacillota bacterium (assembly GCA_023415475.1). Taxonomy (GTDB): domain Bacteria; phylum Bacillota; class Clostridia; order Lachnospirales; family Lachnospiraceae; genus Mobilitalea. Next base: position 33,174 of record JAEZKL010000111.1, read on the forward strand.
TGAGCGGTAGAATCGATTAAAGATATGATCAACATCCTTCTTTGTCATACCGATACCGGTATCTGATATGGTAATTACACAGTCCTCGTTGATCTTCTGACATAGGATGGTTATCTCATCGCCGTCCTTAGTATATTTTACAGCATTATCAATAAAGATGCGGATTGCCTGTTTTAATGCCTGCTTGTCCCCGTATACGACCACATCCTCCATAACCGGATGATTAATAATCCGATTACCTGCTACCAGCTTCGTTTCTTTGACCATGTCCTCTACCAGAGGACGCATATTGAAGCGTTTCTTTGTTAACTTTAGTGTCTTCTTATCATGTCGAGATAGGAACAAAAGCTTCTCTACCAGATCCTGCATGGATCTGGCTTCGTTCTGGATGGCTTCTATTGATTCCTGAAGTACCTCTTCATTAGAGCTCCCCCAACGGTTCAGCATATTGATATAGCCCTGGATTACGGCAATCGGAGTGCGAAGTTCATGGGAAGCATCTGATACGAATTGCTTCTGGCTCTCATAGGAGGTCTCTATCCGGTCCAACATTGCATTTATGACATTGGCTAGATCCTTCAATTCATTCTTTGTACCCTCTATATTCAGCCTCTCACTGTGAAGATTATTCACCGTTAATCGATTCGCAGTAGCTGACATAACCCGGATTGGCTCCAATAGTTTAATATCACTGCGTTTACCCTTTCGGATAATTAGAGCTACCACTGCAAGATATAGAATTACCAGCTTCCATGCTATTGATGAAAAGCGTTCATAGCTTTCCGTGAGATTATATTGGAATCTTCCGACATAATGAATGTTATTCAGGGTAAAGCTGCGATCATCATTAATTACCACTGCATACTTTGTATTTCCCGGATCCATATGAAATCCATAGAAGAATTCCTTGTCCCCTCTGGGTTTATAAGCAATATCATCATAAATCTTCTCTGCGTTTTCCTTATTATGAATCCTCATGGTAAAGCCCTGATCCGCATAGGGATTACTTAATCCTTCTTCCCCTCGTACTTCCAATAGACTTATCATTTCCTCTGATATTCTCTCATAATGATCCTTCTCCGTTGACATAAAAATCAAAAAGAATCCAATCATGAGTAAAACACCGTGAGTTAATAATAACTTTAAATAGGCCAAGGAGATACGAAAGGCCATGGACAAGCGGAAATTGCTTAGCCACTCTTCCCGTTTTCTGCGTAATGGGAGAACTGTCCTTCGTAGGAAGGTTCTTATTGCTTCCAATAAAATTTTATTCATCTAAAGTGTCGGCGAAAACAAGACCTCGCCTTCCTCCCTCTAGTCAAAAGTCAGCTGGTCAGTCCTTGATGATATAGCCCACCCCGCGAACGGTTGATATCAAATGTATTCCATATTTCTCGTCAATCTTCTGTCTGAGATAACGGATATACACATCAACAACATTGGTGTCCCCAAAATATTCATAATCCCATACATTATTCAGCAGCTGCTCTCTGGTCAACGCAATATTCTTATTACGCATCATGTATTCCAGAAGCTCATATTCCTTCTTTGTCAATACCAGCTCTTCCTCACCATAGAATGCACTGTGGCTCATAAGATTCAAGGTCACTCCGCCTATCTGTAACAGATCACCCTTCGGCTCGATGATAAGCTTCTTACGATTTAATGCTACCCTGATTCTGGCTAAAAGCTCTTCAATGGCAAAGGGTTTCGTCATATAGTCATCGGCGCCGGTATCCAGACCTGCCACTTTATCAGTTACATCATCCTTCGCGGTTAGCATAATAATCGGAACCTGTGATTCAAGGCGGATTCTACGGCACACCTCAATACCATTTAAGCCTGGAAGCATAATATCCAGAATAACAAGATCTACATTATCCTTTAGTGCTTTCTCAAGACCCGTCCTTCCGTCCGCTGCAAGTAATACTTCGTAGCCTTCATGCTTTAATTCCAGCTCAAGAAATCTTCCAATCTTAATCTCATCTTCTACTATTAATATCCTAGCCACCGAATGACCCTCCTCACATATACATACCAACATTTATTACCATTGTATCGGTTACTGACTTTTTTTTCAATACATCTATATTAAATTTACATTAGAATACTGACTGATAACTAGCTAAAATCTGATTTAGTATTTTGCGGGTAGTATTATTTTGGAAGATATTATATAATCAAAAAATGTTTATATTACTTTAAGATATAATTGATGATTTATCATTTCCCCTGATAAAGACCTGTGGATACATAAAAAGAGAAGAAGGTGAGAAATTCTCTCCTTCTTCTCTTTTTATGTCATTAGCATTATTTATATTATAATACGCTCTTTACTGCTTTCACAACGTTTTCTGTTGTAAATCCGAATTTCTTAAAGAGTGTGCCTGCAGGAGCAGATGCTCCGAAGCCCTTCATAGTAACTGTGGTTCCGTCAAGGCCAACATACTTGCCCCAACCGAAATCAGTAGCTGCTTCTACCGCAACTCTTGCTCTTACCTGCTTAGGAAGGATACTCTCCTTATACTCAGCTGACTGAGCCTCAAATAAATCCATGGAAGGAATACTTACTACTCTAACATCTACACCTTCCTTGCTAAGCTCTGCCTGAGCATTGATACCAAGCTCAACCTCAGAACCGCTTGCCATAATAATTGCATCCGGAACTGCCTTCTTAGCTTCGGAGATAACATAACCGCCTTTTAAGGCTTCCTTAGAGGAGCCTGAATACTGAGGAAGATTCTGACGGGTTAATACTAAAGCGGTAGGTGTACTGGTTGAAGTAACTGCATAATACCAAGCTGCAATGCTCTCAGTAGCATCCGCGGGACGGAATACAGTGAAGTTCGGCATTGCACGAAGCATTGCTAACTGCTCGATCGGCTCATGAGTAGGTCCATCCTCTCCTACGCCGATACTATCATGAGTGAATACGAAGGTCAAAGGAAGATTCATTAATGCAGAAAGTCTTGCCATCGGTTTAACATAGTCACTAAATACGAAGAAGGTAGATACATAAGCTCTTAAACCGCCGTGAAGCGCAAGACCGTTACCCATTGCTGCCATCGCTAACTCTCTGACACCAAAGTGAAGATTGCGACCACCATAGTTCTCTTTCGCAAAATCTCCCATGTCGTTCATATAGGTTTTTGTCGAAGGAGCAAGGTCAGCTGCACCACCGATTAAGTTCGGTAGATGATTCTTTAAACGGTTCAGAATCTGTCCGGATAAGTTTCTTGTTGCCTCCGGTTTATCAGCGTATGCCCAGAATTCATCATTACTAATTAAATCCTTAGCAATATTCACATCATGATACTGATCCCATAATGCCTTCATCTCAGGATATGCCTTGCTGTACTCATCAAACAACTTGTTCCAAGCTTCTTCCGACTTAGCACCTTCTGACGCAAGTGACTTATAATTATCATAAACCTCAGCCGGAACAAAGAAAGGCTCCTGGCTGGGCCATTCCAGCTTTTCTTTTAATGCCTTGATATTATCTGCTCCCAGAGGTTCGCCATGAGCACTTGCCATACCTTCTCTGGGGCTTCCGTATCCAATCTTAGTCTTAACGGTAATCATGGAAGGTCTGGTAAGATCAGCCTTAGCAGCTTCAATTGCAGCACCGATTTCAGCAAGGTCATTACCATCCTCAACAACTAAGGTCTGGAAACCATATGCTTCAAAACGCTTCTTCACATCCTCTGTGAAAGCTATATCAGTGCTTCCTTCGATGGAAATCTTGTTGCTATCATATAAAACGATTAATTTACCGAGGCCTAAGGTTCCAGCCAAAGACATTGCCTCAGAGGTAATACCCTCCATCATACAGCCGTCTCCGCCAAGTACAAAGGTATAATGATCAACTACCGGAAAGCTTTCCTTATTAAATTTAGCTGCAAGATGAGCTTCGCCCATAGCCATACCGACTGCCATTGCCATACCTGCACCAAGAGGCCCTGTGGTTGCTTCAACACCAACGGTATGGCCATATTCCGGATGACCGGGTGTTAAGGAACCATCCTGACGAAAATTAGCTAAATCCTCAACAGTAAGTCCATATCCGAATAAATGCAATAAGGAATATAACAGCATGGAACCATGTCCGCCGGATAATACAAAACGGTCTCTGTTAGCCCATTTAGGGTTTACGGGATTGTGCTTCATATGCCTTGCCCATAATTCATAAGCCATTGCTGCCGAACCTAACGGTAAACCCGGATGTCCTGAATTTGCTTTTTGAACGCCATCAGCTGATAAGATTCTTATCGCATTCACTGACCTTGTATCGATGTTGCTCATTGTAAATCCTCCTTAAAATAGATTGTATAGTTTTAGTGCCCCTTATTTACTCACCAAAAACCGCTTTATAATCCTGTTGGAACTTCTCAATACCGGCAGTAGTCATAGGATGCTTCGTACACTGTTCGATAAGGCTATAAGGAACGGTTGCTATATCTGCACCTGCTAATGCACATTCGGTAACATGAATCGTATTACGGATACTTGCTGCAATTATTTCTGTTTTGATATTGTAGAAATGAAAGATCTGAGATATGGTTTTAATTAATTCCGAACCCTGTGTTGAGATATCATCAAGGCGTCCAACAAAGGGGGATACATAAGTAGCACCTGCTCTAGCAGCAAGCAGGGCCTGATTTGCTGAAAATATTAGAGTTACATTTGTCTTTATTCCTTCTGATGCAAGAACCTTAGTTGCTTTCAAACCCTCCAGGGTCATTGGAATCTTTACTACCATGTTTGGATGAATCTTAGCAATCTCTCTGCCTTCCTTAATCATATCCTCTGCATTTACGGTAGTCGCTTTTACTTCACCACTGATCGGCCCGTCAACGATTTGTGTAATCTCTTTAATTACCTCTTTAAAATCCCTTCCTTCCTTAGCAATTAAGGATGGATTAGTAGTCACTCCGCAAATGACACCTAAATCATTTGCCTTTTTAATATCTTCCACATTTGCTGTGTCTAGAAATAACTTCATTTAAAAACCTCCCAAGAACATGACAGTGTAAGTCGATTCTAAGTCATAATATTATGTAGCTGTCGGTTAGAGCCGCCTGTCTATTACTATTTTATACATTAATATAGTTACTATACTATAAAAAACAACCTAAGACAATCGGCAAATTTCACACACATTTTGTGAAATATATTAAATTTCTATCAACTTATCCAATCACTGAAAGGAATAATATTTTTCTTCAAACTGGTCTGTCGGCATAGGCTTTGCAAAATAATAGCCTTGAATGATATCGCAGCCAACCATGCATAAAAATTCTACCTGCTCTTTGGTCTCAATGCATTCGGCCACTACCTTCATATGTAAATCCTTCGCCATGGTAATCGTATTACGGATTACACAGAGACCTCGTTCTACCTCGTCTGTTAATCGGAATAATTCACCGTCGAGCTTCACCGTATCCAGCGGCAGATCCTTCAACGAATTCAATGAGGAATATCCGACTCCAAAGTCATCCATGGAGACCAGGAAGCCATTGTCTCTTAAACGAACGACCGTATCGATTAACATCTGTTTATTCTGTAGAAAGGCACTCTCTGTCAATTCCAGTTCAATTAGCTGATGAGGAACTCCATAACTGTCTACAATATCGATAATAATCTCCGCCAGATGGGAATTGGCAAAGTGTAGTCTTGAAATGTTCACAGAAATCGGCAATGGATTATAGCCTTTATCCAACCAGCCTCTGATCAATTGACAAACCTTTTTCAACATATAGAAATCTAATTCCGTGATAAAACCATTCTTTTCAAATAGAGGAATAAAATTTCCGGGATAAAAGGGCATACCATTACTGCTCTGCCAACGAACCAAAGCTTCGGCCCCGGAGATTATCTCCTCCTTCGCCGTATACTTCGGTTGAAGATAAACCAGGAATTCATCATTTTTTAAGGCTTCGTTCATAGACCTCTCGATCTCTTCCTCCTCCAGAAGTCTTCCTCTGGCGACATCGTCAAAGAAAGAAATGATACCTTCCGAACTACCTTTGATATTATTCTTTGCGACTTGAGAAAATTCACCCATCCGATCAATGGAATCATTCTTCTCAGTGATAAAATATACTCCATAAAATATTCTAGCTGCTTTTGTATAGCGCAGCTGGCGTATCCTGTCATCTAAATCCAGGATTCTCTGCGTCAGTTCGTCCTGATCAGAAAAGCTCATAAGTATATAAAACTGATCTGCGGCATAACGGGTAACCGGTTCTCCGGTACGCGACCATCTCTTTATTATATTATAGATATCCTTTAGTACCTCATCACCCTTTTGGTAACCGTAGGCATCGTTAATGATCTTAAAACGATTAATATCAAAATTAATCAGTGCATAGCTTCGTTTGGTAAATTGCTTACTGCCTATAATTTTATTTGCATTGATTCTGAACTTATACCAATTGTCGCCTCCGGTAACCGGATCCAAATACAAAGTTTTAATTATTTTTCGATTTGATCTGAATTGTGTAACAATCATTAAAAAGGACATGATAATGGTTGCCGCTGTAATAACCACCCATATAAGATTCGTTAATCTTAGAATATCTCTTGTAGTTGCGTTAACGGAATATATACTGCCCACCAGTACAAACCAGTTATTTACGCCAAGAGGAACCTTGTTCCAGATATAGGAAGCCTGAGCTTCCTCCTTCTGCAGAAAATTATTTGGGTTAATTGCTGCAGTATAGCTCATTGTATCATCGAATAATCTGCCTTTAGAGATCAAAGTATCATAATCAAAATTGCTGATATCCATTCCTTTAATAAAGGCTATCAGCTCGTTATTATTATTAATCACATATATCTGATGACCTTTTGCAATCTCTGAATCAGGTAAAGAAATATTACTGATTTCAGCTTTCTGACTGGCGGTAAGGACACCAATATTTTTCCCGTCCTTCTTTATCGGGACTGCATATGTTATAACCGGAATGTTATTCTCAGTATAGATGAGCTTGTCCGAGGAATTATTCTTTCCCTGGAGTGCATTAATCACATATTCCTCCGCTGATAGATTGACTGCCTCTCCAAAAGAATTATATCCCATACCGTCCTGATCTAAGATTGCCAAATCAACATATTTTTTCTCTGCATTAAGAAGCGTTAGTATTTCCTCTATTGTTTCCTCACCTAAGTTCTCTGTGCTTGCAATATGCACAGCCGATGCCTGCAATGCTTGATAGTTGTAATTGATATCTTGTTTTAGAAGTGCTGCAACATTATTTGAAAGAGAATTGTAATCCTCACACTGCGATCTGTAACTATATTGTGTCATTCGGTTTATATGATATAATCCAAGTGTAAGTGACACAATAACACCTAGTATAGCAAATAAAATAAGCGGGGCTGTTCTGTTCTTAGGCAAAGCAAACCTCATGATGTTTCTCCTTGTACTTTGATTTTTCTTTATCTTGTTGTTTTTTATTGATTTTATCGTTGAATTCTGACTACTTTATCATACACTATAACTTTTATGCTGTCAAAATTATTATAACCGTTTTTCCTTTGTTAACCCATAGATTAAATATATTTTTTCATGTTAATTTGTATATTTGTTTTATACATGTTCTAGATTATCAATTATTCATAAGCGGCGACGTATACCATTAAATCTGTGAAAACACTTCCCCCAGCTGCGCATTGATCAATAGATTTGCTTTCTTATCAAACGGTGTAACCGTCTTATTAATCAGGATTAATTTATCACCTCGATAATAATCTACTAGACCGGCTGCCGGATAAACACTGAGTGAGGTCCCTCCTATAATTAAGACCTCTGCTCTGCTGATCCGGTTAACTGCTTCCTTGGTTATTTCACTATTTAATGGTTCTTCATACAGAATTACATCGGGTTTTATTATTCCACCACAGGTGCAAATCGGAATATTGCTCGATTGTAAAATAAAGTTTAAATCATAATATGCATTACAATTCATGCAATAGTTGCGATGCATAGAGCCGTGCAGCTCTAATACCTTCTCACTTCCGGCCTTCTGATGTAACCCATCGATATTCTGTGTTACGATTCCAGTAAGCTTTCCGATCCTCTCCATCTCGCAAAGCTTTCGATGGGTTATATTCGGTTCAGCCTCCTGATAAACCATTTTGTCCCGATAAAATTCATAGAATTCCTCGGTCCTTTTTATAAAAAAGCTGTGGCTTAATATCGTCTCAGGTGGAAAGGCATATTTCATATGATATATCCCGTCCGTGCTTCTGAAATCGGGGATACCGCTTTCTGTTGAAACACCGGCTCCACCAAAGAATACGATATTATTGCTGTTTTGAATCCATTTTCTTAATATCTCCAGCTTATCCTCTATCATAATTATCGCCACCTTTGTT
>JAEZKL010000123.1 GCA_023415475.1 Bacillota bacterium
TATACTTTGCCTATACTCGAAACTTTTTACCGCAATGATTGCAGATCCAGAAGGCTTTTTTTGAGGTATGTCCTTTCCCCATTCCACATAAACCACACAGCCATCCGATTGGTCCAAAAATCAGATAACCGCAGCAACCCTTAAATATTCCGAAGCCCTTTGTTTTTGTCTCTGTCTCTTCTACAACATGGCAAAACTCACTCCCACAGGATGGACATCTCATTATAATACCTCCTTAGTTTAAAACCGATTATAATATGTCTATTCAACACCAGTTTACTGGATGGTTTCATCATGCTTCGGCTGTGCTCTCATAGAAAATATGCATCCACAATAGTCCTGACGGTATAGCTTATATTCCTTTGACAGCTCTATGGATCGTTTATATCCATTCTTTTTCTTAAAATCCGAAGGAAGATAAGCCACTCCGTATTCTGCTGCCAGCTTACTACCTATCTCATTCAACTTCTCAGACTTCTTATGGGGACTGATGGATAAGGTAGTTGTGAAATAATCATATCCACTCTCCTTCGCCAGCTGTGCTGCTTCCCGAAGGCGCATTTCATAGCATACGAAACAACGGTTACCGCCCTCCGGCTCTTCCTCCAGTCCTCTGATTGCCTGATAATACTCCCGGGGCAGATACTCGCCCTGTTGAAATTGAACCTTTGAGGCCAAGGGCATTGCTTGTATCAATTGCTTCTGCTCCTCTACCCGCCTAATATATTCCACTTCGGGATAGATATTTGGGTTATAGTAAAAGATGGTAATCTCAAAATATTTCGAAAGGTATTCCAATACATAGCTGCTACAGGGTGCACAGCAGCTGTGTATTAATAGCTTTGGTCTATATTGCTGCTCTACCAGCTTCGCTATTAAATTATCCAATTCCTTTTGATAATTCATACCACTTACCACCCCTTCCTTTTGAGTCGGTTGCAACCAAGTCCATCCTTTCTATTGTGATAACGCAGATTAGATTAACTCGTACTTCCTTAATACATTCTCAAATTTATCCTGATCGATTGGTTTGCCTGCATAAGCTGTACAGCCCAGGTCAAAGGCCTTGGTTACATTCTTTCCCTCATTAAGGGCAGTTGTCATAATAATCTTTACTGCTTTGTCCTCGGGAACATGCTTCTCCTGCTCAATCTCTCTTATTTTCTCTAATACCTGATATCCATCCAGACCGGGCATCATGATATCAAGACATATTAGATCATAGCCTTCATTCTCATCCAATGCCATCGTAAAAGCCTCAACAGCCTCAAATCCATCCACTGTAATATCGCATTCTCCATACTTTGATAAAAAACGAAGCATGAATTTTCTGCTGGCAAAATCATCTTCCGCAATCAGTATTTTCATTTGCAGGCGCCTCCCAACCGTATCCTAATATTATTTCCCATAATTATTTATAAAATCCTTTAAAAAAGCAAACAAGCGGTGCATTTCTTCATCCGTTCCTATGGTAATACGCAGATAATTATCAATTCTCGGAGCATTAAAATATCGGACAAAGATATTGTTGCTTCTTAAAGCTTCAAATATATCTTTAGCAGGAATTCTTTCATGAGCCGCAAATATAAAATTCGCACCTGACTTAGGGAAGGTAAAGCCTAAGCTCTTAAGCTCCCGTTCGGACCATTCTCTGGTAGCAATTATTTTCCCAATTGCTTCCTTACAATATGGTATGTCCTTCACTGCCTCTACACCGGCATATATGGCTGTCTGATTCATGGTATAGGAGTTGATCGAGTACTTCACATCATTTAAAGCTTTGATCAGGGCTGCATTGCCCATAGCATAACCGATTCGCATTCCTGCCATTGATCTTGCTTTCGAAAAGGTCTGAACCACTACAAGATTGTCATACTTATCAATCAGCCGGGTTGCGGAAGCGCCGGCAAAATCCACGTAGGCTTCATCCACGATTACGATAGATGCCTGATTATGTTGAAGGATGTCTTCAATCACACTCAGCTCTTCATAAATCGAGGTAGGTGCATTGGGGTTCGCAAGAATGATTCCGCCGTTCTCTCTATAATAATCTTCTTTTTGAATTCGCAAAGCCTCATCCAGGGCAGGTTTCTCATAAGGAATCCGATACAGATCACACCAAACCGGATAAAAGGAATAGGTAATATCGGGAAACAATACCGGTTTCGCCGAATTGAAAAAGGTTAAAAATGCTGTTGCCAATACATCATCGGACCCGACACCTACAAATACCTGCTCTTCCTTAAGCTGATAATAATGAGCTAATTCCTCAACCAGCAATTTAATCGTCGGATCAGGATATAATCGTAATACATCAGCGTCCATATTCTCCAGAACTTTTTTAACACCGGGTGCCGGAGGATAGGGATTCTCATTCGTATTCAGCTTTATCATATCCTTACAATTCGGCTGCTCACCGGGTATGTAAGGGATAACAGTACGAATATTTTGTTCCCAGGGTCTCATAGATTATCCGCGCAGCATGTGAAAGATATGCTGCATTTTCCTTTCCTATTATAATAAAACGCATGATTATTAATTCAGTCCTCGATTATTTACCGTATTCTTCGGCTAGCTTCTTAAACTTAGGTAAGGCACGTTCAATCATTGAATAATCTACGCAGTATGCTATTCTGCAGTATCCTGGGCAACCGAAGGAGGACCCGGGTACAATTAACAGGTTATGCTTCTTTGCTGCCTCTGCAAATGCTTTATCATTCTCCTCCAGGGCTTTGATAAATAAATAGAAAGCACCTTGTGGTTTCACACATTCATAGCCGTAGGTAATAAGATTGTTATATAGCAATTCGCGGTTACGGTTATAGATTTCTACATCTACTTTAGCATCGAGACATCTTGCCACCGCTCTTTGAATCAAGGAAGGAGCGTTTACATAACCCAGAATGCGATTGGCAACATTAGCTCCTGCTACCACATCTTCATAATCATCCACTTCCTTCGGTATGACCAGATAACCTATTCTCTCACCTGGAAGAGAAAGCGACTTACTATAGGAATAGCCCACAATCGTATTTCCGTAAAACTTGGTGAGATAAGGAACCTGTACCCCATCATAAGCCAGCTCCCGGTAGGGTTCATCTGCAATCAGGTAGATCGAGGTACCATATTCCTGTTGCTTTTTATTTAATATATCTGCTAATTCTCGAATAGTCTTCTCAGAATAGACAACACCGGTCGGATTATTGGGGGTATTTATAATTACCGCTTTCGTCTTTGCCGAAAGCTTCTCTTCAAACTCCTTCAGATTCGGCTGAAAATCAACGGTGTTAGGGCTGACTATAACAATCTGACCGTCAAAATTGCTGATATAATTACGATATTCTCCGAAAAACGGTGCGAATACAACTACCTCATCGCCGGGATTTAACAATGTCTTCAAAATGACATTCAGACCACCGGCTGCACCAACAGTCATAATGATATTGTCGCAATGAAAATCTGTACCAAATTGATGATTGATGGATACCGCTATCTTTTCTCTGACATCCTCGTATCCGGAGTTATTCATATATCCGTGGACAAGATTTGGAGTTTCTTCATTGATAACCTGTATCAGCGCTTCCTTAATCTCCATCGGAGGTTCCACACTGGGATTCCCCAGGCTAAAATCATAAACATTCTCGGCTCCGTAGATACCGGCCAATCTTTTCCCCTCTTCAAACATTGCTCTGATTACGGAGCTGTTTTTAACCAATCCAATCATCTTTTCTGAAATCATTGCGTACCTCTTTTCCGGCATAGCCATCTCAAATTTTGCCCTAAAGTATAACATACTCTTGTATGGTTATCAATACCCTTGTTATAATTATACATTGATATTACGATAGAAAGTACGCTTCGCGTACTTTCTATTGTCCTGTATTCAAAAATATCAGCTTGGCAGATATTTTATGAATTATGTAATCAAAGCATGAGCTACAAAAAGAGCCGCCATCCAGGCAGCTCCTTCTCCATTATTAGTGAAATCTGATATCTAAATAGGACTTTACAATCTCAACACACTTATGAAAACCAAGCTTACTGCTGTTTAGGCACAAATCGTAATGTTTTGCATTCTCCCATTCCCTGCCGGTATAATATTTATAATAATCCGCCCGGTGTTTATCTATCTCAAGGATCTGCTTCTCTACTTCCTTCTCAGATTTACCCGTCATATCCACCAAGGTATTGATGCAATCCTGTAAAGGCGCATGAACGAATAGACGTACCACATTAGGATGGTCCTTCAGGATAAAATCAGCACAACGTCCGATGATGATACAAGTTTCGGTATCGGCCAGCTCCTTAATGATCTTCGCCTGATAATTAAACAAATTATCATTGGACACAAAGTCATCGTTATCCGGAGGAATTAACTCCCCCTTGTATATATTCCTGGCAATTTTAAATAAAAGACTTTTCTTCAGCTTCTCATCTGCTTTGGCAAAGAGTTGTTCATTAATACCGCTGTCATCGGAAGCAAGGCGTAATAAATCCCTGTCATAATATGGGATACCCAACTCTTCTGACAGCATCTTACCTATGGTACGACCGCCGCTGCCATATCCTCTGGCAATTGTAATAACATACTTATCCATATGCTTTACCTCCTATTTCAATGTATACTATCAATGTATACTATCAATACATTCTGCAATTCAGTTTATTGGAAAAAGTAACCCGGAAGAACAAGGAGTTCGTTCCAATGGATCTATCATGTCTGCCCTTTGAATTAGTTTGTGCCGAGGAAGACGCAGGCACAAACCATACATACTGCATTTTAGATATAGCTCAAAACCCGGAAGAACAAGGAGTTCGTTCCAATGGACGAACTTCGCAGTTCTTCCTATGTGAATTGATCTTTAATTCACATTATTCACCCAGATATGCCTTTTTCACCTGCTCATTGTCCATAAGCCTCTTTGCATCATCCGTCAAGACAATTTTACCGGTCTCAAGAACATAAGCGCGGTCTGCAATTGACAACGCTTTCTTCGCATTTTGTTCAACCAAGAGAACGGTGGTTCCGCTCTTACTGATGCTTTTGATAATATCAAATATCTCAGCAACTAAGATAGGAGACAGACCCATTGACGGCTCATCCATAAGAATAATCTTAGGCTTTGACATCAGTGCCCGACCCATGGCAAGCATCTGTTGCTCGCCGCCGCTTAAGGTCCCTGCCATTTGATTTTTTCGTTCCTGCAATCGCGGGAAACGTTGATATACACTTTGAATGGATGCTTCTATCTCTGCCTTATCCTTACGTGTAAAAGCACCCAACAAAAGATTCTCATATACAGAAAGCTGAGCGAATACATGTCTGCCTTCCGGTACATGGGCTATCCCCAAAGAAATGATCTTATGCGCCGGTATCTTCTGAAGATCAATACCTTCATATAATACCTCTCCGCCTTTTGCACTAATCAAGCCGGTTATTGTATGAAGAATAGTAGTTTTCCCAGCACCGTTAGCACCGATTAAAGCGATTACCTCTCCTTCATTTACGGTAAAGGATACATCCTTAATCGCTTGAATCACACCATAATATACCTGTAGATTTTTAACTTCCAGCATCTTTCTCTTCCTCCACTATTCGCCTAGATATGCTTTGATTACTTCCGGATTATTCAGTACCTCCTGTGGAAGTCCGTTAGCAAGCTCCATACCGAAATTCAATACGAATATTTTCTCACAGATACCGGCTACAAGCTTCATATCGTGCTCGATCAACAGAATAGTAACATCATATTTGTTACGAATCAGGGTTATCGTCTTCATTAATTCTTCCGTTTCGGAAGGGTTCATACCGGCTGCCGGTTCATCCAGTAACAGCATCTTAGGATTAGTCGCCAAAGCCCTGGCAATCTCCAATTTTCTTTGCTTACCATAAGGGAGATTCGCAGAGAGAAGATATGCTTCCTTATCCAGATCAAATACCTTCAGGATATCGAGAGCTTTCTCATTCATCTGTTTCTCTGTCTTAAAGTAGGAGGGAAGTCTTAAAATACCGGCTGTAGTGGAGTATTTGTAATTATTGTGCAGACCGATCTTAACATTATCCAACACGGACATATTCTTAAATAAGCGGATATTCTGGAAGGTTCTTGCGATACCCGCTTTATTGATTTCGATTGTACTTAACCCGGTGATGTTAACACCGTCTAAGGTTATAACTCCCGAATCAGGCTTGTATACACCTGTCAGAAGATTAAAGGCCGTTGTTTTGCCGGCACCATTGGGTCCGATTAAGCCGTACAATTCTCCTTTTTCAATTGTTATATTAAAGGAATCTACAGCACGTAATCCGCCAAAGGATATGCCCAGGTTTTTCACAGATAGCATCGCCATAACCTTATGCCTCCTTCCTATTCTTCATCACAAGGGACAATAAGATTTCCTTGATCGAATGATTTTTACGCCATGCAATACATGCCGGATTCCAGTTGAAGATCATCAGGACAATTAATACAATGGCATAAATCAGCATACGATAATCCTGCATGAAACGAAGATATTCCGGAAGAAGTGTTAAAATAACGGCCGCGATGATAGAACCCCGGATATTTCCCATACCACCGAGAACCACAAATACCAATATCATAATGGACATGTTGTAACCGAAATTCTTCGGTGCGGCCACCAAACTGGATATATTGTGAGAATAAAGTACTCCCGCAACACCCGCCATAGCCGCTGATATTGAAAATGCAATAATTTTGAATTTAGTTATATCGATACCTACGGACTCGGCTGCAATCCTGTTATCACGAATCGCCTGAATAGCACGGCCTGAACGTGAATTTACGAGATTACTTATAATCATATAAGATACAATAAGTAATAATACAGCAATACCAAAGGTTGTATTCTTAGGAGTTCCACTGATTCCCTTTGCACCATTCAGGATGATATCTCCGCCTTCCGCAAGGCCCAATGAAATTGAGTCCTTCATGGAGAAGTGGAAGCCACTTTTATCGATACCAATATATAATACATTGATTACGTTCTTTATGATCTCACCAAAAGCCAGGGTAACGATAGCCAGATAATCACCGCGCAGGCGGAGTACGACGACGCCGATCAGGATGCCGAATACGGCAGCGAAAAAAGCTCCGATCAACATCGCAAGAGTGAAGCGGATAAAGGTGTTGGTGATAATATCCTCCGTACATCTCGAGAAAAATGCGCTCGAAAATGCGCCGATGCACATGAAGCCTGCATGTCCGAGACTGAGCTCTCCCAGGATACCGACGGTTAGGTTCAATGATATCGCCAGGATGGAATAATAGCATAATGGTACCAATAGGCCCTTCATCAGGTTGGATAACACCCCTGCTGAAATAAGAATCTGGCAAAGGATGGAAATAATAAGAATAATACCAATTGTAAGCAGGTTGCTTCGGGTGGATTTATTCATTTGATTAAGTGCTTTTAATTTTGTCATAATGTCCACCTATACTTTCTCTTGCAGCTTCTTGCCGAGAATACCGGTTGGCTTCACAAGAAGAACTACAATTAATATCAAAAATACGATAGCATCAGCCAGCTGGGAAGAGATATAAGCGCGGCTGAGAATTTCAATGATACCGAGCATTATACCACCGATCATCGCTCCGGGGATGGAACCGATGCCTCCAAATACCGCAGCAACGAATGCTTTGATACCGGGCATGGAACCGGAGGTAGAGGTTAAGCTGGGATAGGAGGAAAACATCAGCATACTGGCGATCGCTGCCAAAGCCGAACCGATGGCAAAAGTGATTGCAATCGTCTTATTAACATTGATGCCCATGAGTACAGCTGCTGCCTTATCCTCTGATACGGCAACCATACTGCGGCCGGTCTTAGAATTCTTAACGAAGAATGTCAATAATATCATGATAACCAGACATAAGGGAATGGTCACCAGAGTCTCACCGGAAATTGTCAAATCACCGCCGGCCAGCTTTAATGCCGGAACAGTAATGACCGAAGCAAAAGATTTTGTATCTGCACCAAAAATTAATAACGCTATGTTCTGCAGCAGATAACTGACACCGATGGCAGTAATTAAAACCGCCAGTGAAGGAGCACCTCGAAGAGGTTTATATGCAATGCGCTCTATTGAAACACCCAACAGAGTACAGAATATGATCGAAATTAAGACTGCCACGATGGGGTTCAATCCCATTGTACTCATTATCGTGAATATCACGTATCCACCGATCATGATGACATCACCATGGGCAAAATTCAGCATCTTTGCGATACCGTATACCATGGTGTAACCTAGTGCAATGATTGAATATACACTACCAAGACTGATTCCTTTTATTAAATACGAGATAAAGCTCATAAATACCCCCGTCTGCACGTTTTATGCACAAAATTTAGTTCGTTTGATACTTTTTCTTTACTATCTTACCATAGAATATATGCTTTTTCAACAATAGGAACCGAAAAGCTAACTCATATGTCGCATTGTTATTTTCAAAATAGTAACAACCTATATGATGCAATAGCCTATGAACGATAGAAAGTACGCTTCGCGAACTTTCTATTGTCTTGAATTAAATATACAGAGGGACAAGGTCATTCGTCCCTCTGTATCTGTCATTACTCCTACATTATATCTTTCTCAAAATCTAGAATTATTTACATAGAGTAATCAATGTAATATTTTCCATTGTTATTCTGCTGATACATACGTACCGTTCTGAATTACAACTGCTCTCGGAGCTTTATTCACTTCACCGGTTGCTTCCCAAGTCATGCCTGCACCGGTAAGTCCATCCACAGAAATCTTAGTCATTGCTACCTTAAGGGCATCACTCATATCAGATATGCTCATATCCGATTTTACATCGGCTTCTTCGATTGCTTTCTTAATGATATAAATTGCATCATAAGCATCCGCTGCGAACTGGTTAGGAGTCTCACCATATTTTTCTTTGTATGCTGTAACGAATTTCACTGTTGCAGCATCGGTGGCATCTGCTGCAAAGGGTGTTAACAGCATAACGCCTTCTGCTAAAGCTGTATCAAAATTCTCTACACCAAGAATACCGTCAAGACCATCACAACCGAAGAAAATCGGATCATATCCAAGAGATGCAGCTTGAGTTAAAATCAAGGTAGCTTCTGAATAATAAATAGGCAGGAATACAAGCTCTGCACCTGCATCCTTTGCTTTCTGGATCTGTACAGAAAAATCCGACTTGCTGTCTGCTGTAAATGCTTCTGCTGCTACGATTTCAAAATTCTGATTAGCAGCTTCCTGTGCAAACTTCTCATAAATACCGGAGGAGTATACATCAGAGCTATCATAAATAACGGCCACTTTTGCTGCAATACCCTTACTGCCTATGTACTGAGCAGAAGCGATACCCTGGTTAGGATCAGTAAAGCAAACCTGGAATACATTACCGTTTGCAATAACGTCTACAGAAGATGCTGAAGGGGTTAATTCAAACATATTATCATTAAATGTTTCTGCGGCTACAGCCTTGCAAGGATTGGATGTAACGGTTCCCATAAGAATCTTCATACCCCAGTCCTTTAAGGTATTGTACGCATTTACAGACTTCTCTGCATCATGCTCATCATCCTCAAACTTAAATGCTATCTGCTTACCATTGATGCCGCCGGCTTTATTAATCTCATCAACAGCCAATTCTGCCGCATTTTTTACGTTCAATCCATAAACTGCTGCGCCACCGGTTATAGGTCCGATACCGCCGATATAGAATTTATCATCCTTTGTTGCACCACCGCAAGCAGCTAAGCTTACTACTGCCATACTCATTACTATAAGCAGGCTCAAAACTCTCTTCATTTTTTTCATAAAATAGACCTCCTATTTAGAATATCTTAAATTGCTTTTAAAGCATAATAAGGCGTTCGTGGTAGCTAAGACAAATGTCTTTCATATGCGAACGTCTTTATCTTAGGTTATATAATAACCTCGAAAAAACGATTTGTCAATATAATCTTTTAATGCGTTAAAGTCTAATTTGTTACCGCATTAAAGTATGGAATTTTTTGCATAAAAAATGCTGATACAACTTATCGCTAAATCATATCAACATTCCTATCAGTTCTATCTAGTTGAGCTCTCCGCCGCATTTATCGCAAAAGTCTAAGCCCTCTAGGGTAATACCTCCGCAGTCGGGACATATGATTTTTGCCGGAAGAATTTCTCTCTCTACAATCTCATACTCCATGTCAGGGTCTTCTACCTCGTCATCGGTCGGCTCAGCTTCTTCCACTGTATCCGTCTCCTCCTCAAAAGAAGGATCCTCCTCCAACAGCTCTTCTTCCTCTTCAAATATCTCTTTTACAGACTTCTCTTTCTTGTGTTCCACAATCTGTTTCTTCCTATTAAAAAAGCTACCAAATAATGACATAAAATATCCCCTATCTATGTTCATCTTCCATCCTTATTATATTAACATATGCCCTTTGTGTTGGTTTGTGCTAAGTGTGCAACGTCTCGCATGCGAGACGGTTTACACCTTGGAGACTGCGTGCCCAAGCATTAATTACCTGAAGCAATCAGCTTCTGTTTACCCACACCCCGCATCTCAATCATCGGTACGCCTTTGCCTTCAATATAATCTCTTGTTATTATCACTCTTCCGATATTATCATCCTTTGGTATCTCATACATAATATCCAGCATAAGGTCCTCCAAAATAGCGCGCAACGCTCTCGCCCCGGTCTTCTTCTCTAATGCTTTCTCTGCAATTGCCTCCAGTGCCTCCGGTGCAAACTGCAGCTCCACCTCATCCATTGCCAAAAGCTTCTGATATTGCTTTAGGATAGCGTTCTTTGGCTCTCTCAGCACCTGAACCAGCATCTCCTTTGTCAAGCCCTCTAATGAGAACATAATCGGAAGTCTACCTAAGAATTCCGGTATCATGCCATACTCTCTGAGATCATCCAAATTGGCCTTCTGTAAAATATTCGGTTCTTCATCGTACTTATCCTTCAGATCCGCATGGAAGCCGATCGAGGATTGCTTGTTCAGCCTTGCCTTTACGATTTTATCAAGATCCGGAAATGCTCCTCCGCAAATGAATAAAATATTCTGCGTATTGACTGTAGTCAAGGGTACCATTGCATTCTTAGAGGATGCTCCAACCGGTACCTCCACATTGCTTCCTTCCAAGAGCTTCAGTAATCCCTGCTGCACTGACTCCCCACTGACATCACGACTGTTCGTGTTCCTTTTCTTCGCTATCTTATCGATCTCATCAATAAATACGATCCCACGCTCTGCTTTCTCCACATCATTGCCAGCGGCCTGTAAGAGCTTGGAAATAACACTTTCCACATCGTCACCGATGTAGCCTGCCTCTGTCAAGGAAGTGGCGTCAGTAATCGCTAAGGGAACATTCAGAAGCTTCGCTAAGGTTTTTACCAGATAGGTTTTACCGCTTCCTGTCGGTCCTATCATCAGCATATTAGATTTCTCAATCTCAACCTCTTGATCAATTTGATCGCCAATTCTCTTATAATGGTTATATACTCCTACCGATACTACTTTCTTGGCGCGCTCCTGACCAATGATAAATTCATCCAGGCTTGCCTTAATAACGTGCGGGGAGGGAATACTTCTACGGTCAAATTTCTGTTGTCCCTTCTCCTCCTCTGGTTTTTTCTTCTTCAGCTTTTGTGCGTTCGGTATATCATTTTGAAAGCCGGAAAGATTAAGCATACTTGGATTAATGTTCATCATCTGCAGGTAAGGATTATCTGTCTTATTTATCGTATCAAAGGTCTTCTGCATACAATCGGAGCAGATACTAATCTGATTAGGAATGTGTATCATCTTTCCGACCTTACTCTCCGGCCGCCTGCACAGATAACAGATTTCCTCGTAATCATTATGGTCATCATGATGTCCCTTATTGTCTTTATCAATCGAATCCTTCATATCATCTATATTAAAATCATCATTATTATTACCCATGTTATCCTCCATTCTGCTATTTAACAGTTAACATAACCGGGAGAAGCTCATATGCCAACCTTAACTTGCATGCCAGCCGGCCTATTCGCTCTCCTTATTATTACAATATTATAGCCTATCAGACATTATCACACAATAGCGTAATATTAAAGGTTTTATTAATATTTGCTTAAATATCAGGAGAAGCTGTTATTAATCGAGCTTGAAGAATGGGAAGAAATCGAGTTTGTTCACATTTCTTACATTTGCTTACGTGCTAATAAAAAGGGAATGCGCTATTTCTTTGCATTCCCTACATTTAACTTATAAACAATTCTACATTCTATTCTTGAGAGCTCTCAAGATTTGGATTCTTACCTAAGGTGACGGTTACCTTACCTTCTTTATACTCGCTGGAGGATTTACGCATATATGTTATCGTAACTTCGGTTCCGATCCTCTTGCTGTTTACATAATCACGAAGCTGGGTGATCGAGGTTATCTCGATCTCATCTGCCTTTATGATGATATCGCCGGGTAATAAACCGGCTTTCTCGGCTGAGCCGTCCTTGGCTAATTCATTTACGAATACACCGATTGGCATATTATAATAAGAAGCTACATCCTCGGTTACAGCATTTCCTACAATTCCTAAGTAGCCCTGTTCCTCCTCTGAGAGAATCTCACGGCTCATCAGCTCGTTAATAATGGGTATCGCTCTGGAGATCGGAATTGCATAACCCATACCTTCTACTTCGTTAGAAGCATATTTAACGGTATTTATCGCGATTACCTCACCGTTCACATTGAGCAGAGCACCGCCGCTGTTACCAGGATTGATTGCCGCATCGGTCTGCAGTAAAATCATTTTATTTGAGGTATAACCATCCGATATCTCTACCTCCCGGTCCTTTGCACTGATATAGCCTACCGTTACCGATTGTCCATATCCAAGGGCATTACCGATTGCAATTGACATCTGCCCTACCTTAACATCATCGGAATTGCCTAATTTAGCAATTTCGATTGTATCCAATGCAGACTTCTCCATCGACGAGATATCAACACAAACCACAGCAAGATCGGCTTTTGCATCGGTTCCTTTAATAACGGCATCTGCCTGAGTCCCATCGATAAAGGTTACCTTTATTTTGTCCGTTCCTTCCACTACATGGTTATTCGTTGCGATTAATAGTTCCTTTTCATTTTTACCAACGATAAATCCGGAACCGCTTCCTTCCACTTCCTGACTAAAGGGCTGGCCAAACCAATCCGTCGTCTGTGTTACAGTGCTATTGATGGATACGATAGAGGGCATGGTCTTATCGACAATCTTACTGATTGTGGATTTGTCCTCCCGCTTGATATCACCACCCGAGGTGTAGCCGATCTCGTATTTCGCCTCGACCGGTTCTCTCTGGCCGAGATTACTGATCAGCTTACTGGACGCGGCCTCAGGATTAATTACATAATATAGCTGTCCAAAGCCGACAAAGCTCAGTCCTGCAATCAACCCGAAGCAAGCTGCCTTTATCATGAACTTTAAACCCTTATTCATTGGTCTGCGTTCTTTCTTAGGTTTACTGCCTGACATACTGCTCTGGTTATTCCCATAGCTCCAGGAATTCGTATTCGGGTTGTAATTCGAGTAAGAATAATTCGAATATGAGTTACTTGGATTCGAGCTATACTGATTTGAGTTATACTGATTTGAGCTATACTGATTTGAGCTATACTGATTTGAGCCATACTGATTTGAGCTATACTGATTTGAGCCATACGGATTAGCATTATACGGATTCGAGCTATTCGGATTCGAGCTATTCGGATTCGATTGGTTCGAATATGCATGATAGGAATTTGAATTACCGGAGGAGGGATTAGCCCCACCGGAGTTATTCGATGAATATTGCTTTGGATCATTTACCTGTGAGCCGTCTGGTATGTTCTCCGCCCAGAAGTTATATTCGGGTATTTTATTATTCGGTATTTGATTGTTATTTATATTGCTATTACCATCCATACTATGATTATTGCTATCATACTCTGACATATGAATTCTCCTTTCTGTTCAACGAAATACTTAGTCACCGGCATTCCCCGGTACCTTATCTGATTATATTCTATAGTGTAGCATCAGATTGTGTTTAGATTGTGAAATAATTGTATAATAATCATAAAAGTTTGTTTCGCAGTTTTATGTGCCGAGTAGTTATCAGTCTTCTTCGCAGTTTTTAAGTGCTGAGTATTTTCTAAGCAAGCTTCGCGACTTTTATGTATTATTAAAAAGATAATTTTGTTTACTTTAGTGTATCAGTATTATAACAATCTTAAGAAAAAATTTTGTTGTTGAAATTGGTACAATCATGTATTATATTAGAGAAGTTAATCATCAGTAAAATAATACAAAGTAGGTGTCGATATGATTAAAGATAATCAAAAGATGTTTAACAGAATTCATGTTCTCATGGATGCCTGTATTATAGTAATTGCCTACCTTCTCACATATTATCTGCGTTTTTATAGTCCTCTGACTAAGTTATTTCGTTTTCTTCGATTAGAGCGGGGTACCTTCTTCTACGACCTTGATGTATATGCCGTGCGATTAATCTTTATTGTACCGTTATACTTATTTATTTATTACTTTGCCCACTTATATACGCCCAAGAGAGGCAAACGCAGATGGATTGAGGTTTTTAATATCATATTGGCGAACACCTTCGGAATCGCCTTCTTCTTCTCCTTCCTGTATATCACGAAGGAATTTAATATTTCCCGCTATTTTTTAGGATTATTTTATTGCTTGAACATAATCCTCAGTATAACAGCAAGAATGATTTTGGCCCAAGCCTTACGCGCTGCCAGACGCAAGGGCTACAATTTGAAGCATGTTATTTTGGTTGGTTATGGACATGCTGCCGAGGCATATATCGATCGTATATTTGCCAATCCGCAGTGGGGCTATTATATCCACGGTATCCTGGATGATAATATCGAGGTGGGAACGATGTATAAGAAGGTTCCCGTCATCGGCAGTATCACCCACTTAGAGTCCTTCCTTACGAAAATGACTCTGGATGAAATAGCGATCACCTTAAGTGTTAACGAGTACGAGAAGCTCGAGAGCATTGTAGCAACCTGTGAGAAATCCGGTGTCCACACCAAGTTTGTCCCCGATTATTACAGCTTTATTCCTACAACACCATATACCGAAGATTTATACGGCTTACCGGTAATAAATATACGAAATGTTCCGCTTAGTAATACCTATAACCGCATAACGAAGCGTATCGTAGATATCTTCGGTTCCGCTGTTGCTCTTATAATATTCATGATACCGATGATTATCGTTGCTCTGATCATAAAGATAACCTCACCGGGACCCGTAATCTTCTCGCAAGTACGAATTGGAAAACACAATAAGGAATTTAAGATGTATAAATTCCGTTCTATGGCACTTCAAGCCGAAAAGGATGAGAAGAAAGCCTGGACTACAAAAAGTGATCCCCGAGTAACCGGAATTGGTAAGTTTATCCGTAAAACCAGCATTGATGAGTTCCCACAGTTTTGGAATGTTCTGAAGGGTGATATGAGCTTGGTTGGTCCCAGACCGGAACGTCCTTACTTTGTTGATAAATTCAAGGAAGAAATACCTCGCTATATGATTAAGCATCAAGTATCCCCCGGACTCACCGGCTGGGCGCAGATTAACGGATACCGTGGAGATACCTCAATACGCAAGCGAATTGATCATGATTTATATTATATAGAGAATTGGACCATGGGTCTGGATTTTAAAATTATGTTTTTAACAATATTCAAAGGCTTTATTAATAAAAACGCTTACTAAACTCGCTAATCGGAAAGGCTAGGTCTATCATAAAATGGCTCAAGGTACAAAACCCAAGAAGAAAAACAGCAAACTACTGGCGATACTTTTCGTGGAAATAATAATCATAGCCTCAATATTTGCAGTCATCTATTTCTATGACAAGATGAACAAGATTCAATACGATGACAGCGAAGACATCAAGATTCAATTAAATGAAGAGGTTGAGATTGAAGGCTATCGCAATATCGCATTGTTTGGCGTAGACTCCAGAGAAAATGCCCTAAAAAAAAGCACCCATAGTGATACTATTGTCATCGCAAGCATCAACAACAAGACAAAGGATGTAAAATTAATATCCATTTATCGTGATACCTATGTTAACATTCCCGGAGAAGGCTACAATAAAATCAATTCGGCATATTTTAAAGGCGGTTACTCTTTAGCACTCAGCACTATCAATACTAATTTTGACCTGGATGTAAAGGATTTCGTTACCGTGAACTTCTCAGCAATCGTGAATGCTATCGATTTGCTCGGCGGGATTGAGCTGGATATTACTGAAAGTGAGTTAAAATATTTGAACGGATATGTTCGCGAGTTGAACCGTATTAACAATACCGATGTACCCGGTCTTAAGTCCGCGGGCACTCAGCTCGTAAACGGAACTCAGGCAACAGCTTATGCTCGTATCCGTTATACCAAGGGTGGCGACTTCAAACGTGCGGAACGTCAGCGAATTGTCATTCAAAAGATATTCGATAAGGCTAAGAGCTCCGACATCTCTACCATTAATTCCATGATTGACGAGATGTTCCCTCAGATTTATACCAATTTATCAACGACTGAAATTCTGAAGCTCGCAAAGGATGTATTTTCCTATCATATTGTAGATAATACCGGCTTCCCCTTTGAGAAGGATGCCCATACCTACAACAAGGTATCCTATGTATTTCCTATCAATCTTCAGGATAATGTGATTCGTCTTCATGAGTTTATGTTTGGTAATGACGGATATGTTCCAAGCTCCACCGTTCAGGAATACTCCTCCTATGTCGAAGGGATCCGCGAACAGTAGGTGATACATAGTTTCATAATCTAGTATGACTGACATCGGTAATACACGAGTTGAAATAATAAATCAAATCGCATAATAACATAAAAGCTTTCGCGTCAATATATAAAGGAAGAGGCTGTTTCTATACATCTATTATTAGCATAAGGTAAGGGTAACATGTATCCCATAGTACACTGTTTGACGAACAGATTGCTGTTATGTAAGACAATAGCATACAACACAATTTCTCGTGCAACGTGAAATTTGTTGTATGATAATGGCTTACATAACAGTAAGATGTCCGTCAACCTGTGTATGAGGGATGCTGTTACCCTTGCCTTATGTTAATAAATATATTATGAAACAGCCTCTTCTTACTAAACCTTGGCGCGAAAGCCCTATATTCTTATTTATTTCATCAACTCAAGCAGCCGTTCGGTTGCATTGCGGTCCGTATAGATATAATTCCTAAGAATAAAATCCTTGATACGGTACAATTCAAACGCTTGCTCCTTGATAATGCTAACAACCTCTTCTCCGGTGTATGCGACCGGTCCTGGAACAAAGCTTTGATAATCATAATAGAACCCTCTTCCTTGGTCAGAGAATTCGTTATAATCGTACGCATAGAATATCATCGGGCGCTCTGTCAGGCAATATTCATATATTATGGAGGAATAATCCGTAATCAGGATATCGGTAGCCAGTAAGACTGTGTTGACATCCTTTTCAAAGGACAACTGACAAATATTCTCTCCCAATTCCTCTTCCCGAAAGGAATTCGCAATATGGGGGTGTAGCCTTAAGCCAAAATAATACTCTCCGGATAACTGTTGGTTCAATTCTTTAATCAGCTCAATTAATCTTGGATTCTGTGACTGTGTATCACGGAAGGTAGGCGCATATAGAATCAACTTCTTCTCCATCGGGATATTATACTTTTGATAGATATATTCCTTGTCCGGATTCCTTCCTGCCACCTCTGACTTCTTTATTCTGCGAAGGAGCTCATCCGTCTTAGGAAGTCCAATCGGATAGATGTATTCCTCCTTTACTCCGAAAGCACCGGAATAAACCTTTTTAATATCCGGCGAATTCACGATCAGGTGAGTGATATTCGCATTTGCTCTGCTTTCTAATTGTTTCAGTCGTCCGGTATTTACATCCTGCCCGAACTTCTTAATTGTTCCCGTACCATGCCATAATTGGATTACCTTCGTTCCTTTTCTTCTCCGAAGATAGGCATAAGGAAGGAAGATATTGTCGAGCAATATTATTTCCGCTCTTGCTAGTTCATAAGGCTTTCGGAAGAAAAAAGTGCACATCGTCTTAATCCCCGACAAACCTTTCACTGCTAACGTATCACTCTTCGTCAGATAGGAAAAGGTATAGCCCTGGTCATACTTCTGCAAGGCCCGGGCAACAATAGCAACGTTACTGCCTTCCCCTTCATCATGGGTCATGATACAAAAAACTCTCTTCTTTTTCACCGGAACCAATCTACTCAGATTGTACACCAGTGCAAACAGACAATAGCCGAATGTCTTTTTCATTAATGATACTCCTAGTTTTTCCTGATCAGGTATCTATGTATTAGCTCTCATACAGAGGGAGAAGCACTACTCGGATACCCTTTGGATCAATTCAACAACTCTCTTGGAAGCCTTACCATCGTCTGCATGATTAAACTTATTATAAAATGCTTCTTGCTTATCATAGTACTTCGCAGAATCATAATCCTTAATCGCTGTGATCAATTCCTGGGTAGTAAGTGTTACGGGTCCGGGTGCTTCTGCAAGCAAATCAAAATAGAAGCCTCTTAAGGTATCTTTATACTGCTCTAAATCATAACAGAAAAACAACATGGGTCTCTTAAGCAAACTGTAATCAAACATAACGGAAGAATAATCCGTGATCATCATATCAGATACCAGATACAGATCGGCGATATCAAATCTTAAATCACAGGCATAAACAAAGCCCTTATAAGGAGACCAATCAACCTGATCCATCACAAGATAATGATACTTTACAATCATAGCATACTCATCACTCAACCTGTTCTGAAGCTCACCAAAGTCCATGGGAGGGTTAAATTTATATTTTCCCTTATCATAATACTCATTGTCACGCCAGGTAGGAGCATAGAGAATAATCTTCTTATCCAAGGGAAGTCCCAGTTGTTTCTTTAATTCCATGATATCATTACTATTGTTCTTGGCAAAAAGTACATCATTTCTTGGATAACCGATTTCCAGCATCTCCTTACCAAAGGCAAAGGCTCTGCGAAAAATCTCTGACGAAAAACGATTTTGCGAAATCAGGTAATCCCAGGTCTGAGCGTTATCATAGAAATTCTTCTTATAATTATCAATTCCCTTCTCACCGGCCATAAACACCGTTTCCATATCAAGTGCAAGCTTCTTCAGCGGTGTTCCGTGCCAGGTCTGGATATAAGTACAGCCGGGTCTTTTGATGATATATTTCGGCAAACGTGTATCACACACCCAGATTCCTGCTATGGCAAACAGATAGAAATAAAATAATCTCGTTCTCTTTACCGCCTTAGCTGTCCCCGGAAGAGGAGTGGCGGGATTCTCCAATATAAAATAGCAACGGTATTTCTTATCCAAACCCTGACGAACCATTTCCTCATAAATTGATCGTGGATT
Organism: Bacillota bacterium; assembly: GCA_023415475.1. Lineage (GTDB taxonomy): Bacteria > Bacillota > Clostridia > Lachnospirales > Lachnospiraceae > Mobilitalea. The sequence continues at coordinate 19,494 of JAEZKL010000123.1, forward strand.
GCCTGTATAATTTCTTCCCAGATTACTTTCAAAAAGAATGATATCCTTTTTTATCGGCAGTAGCCTGCAGGCTAATTGATATCCCTTGATAACAATTGACTTAAGCTTCTTCTTGACCTTCTTAATCACATTATTTACAAATGTCATAGATGATAAGCATCCTCTTTTTCAATTTAATTTTTCTTAGCACCAAGATTTAAATCCTGCTTAATCTTTGTCGTGGAAATACCTTCCGTACGAGGGAGATAAATAACCTCACAATAATCCTTCAAGAAATCAAATTGCCCCTTCCAGTCGTCACCCATTACGAAAACGTCAATCTGATTATCCACAACATCCGTAATCTTCTGCTCCCAGTTATATTCCGGTATCACTTCATCCACATATTTTATGGCCTCCAGAATAATCTTACGATCCTCATAACAATGATACGCTGTCTTATGCTTAATAGCATTAAATTCATCTGAGGAGAGAACTACCACAAGGTAATCACCATACTCCTTTGCCCTTCGCAGCAGATTAATATGTCCAACATGCAGTAAATCATAAGTTCCATAGGTTATTACTTTCTTCATCGTCGTTTATGCTCTATTCAAAAGCTTCTACTTTTTAAGAGCATTTCCCCTTTCCAAAATTGTATCAAATTGCTTCACGTTCTATTTTTTAATGTCTGATTAGTAGCCATTTTATGAAACATATTATAGCAAAAGTAATGAAAATAAGCCAAGCCTCCTTGGCCACATTATACTTCGTTGACTTTAGCTTCGTAAATCGTACTAACGTCACTTACCTTTCCCTTGGCGATCAGTCTGCCCTTATCAAGTAGTATCGCGCAGTTACAGAGACGATTAACCTGCTCCAGGGAATGAGATACGAACAACACGGTAACTCCGCTGTCGAACATATCTTTAATCTTCTTCTCACTCTTCTTTCTAAACTTTGCATCCCCTACCGCGAGAACCTCATCCAGAATTAATATCTCGGGCTTAACGATCGTAGCAATGGAAAAGCCAAGTCTTGCTTTCATACCGGAGGAATAATTCTTCACCGGAACATTGATAAAGTCACCTAACTCAGAGAACTCAACAATCTCGTTGTATTTCTCCCTGATGAAATCTCTGGGATATCCCAGTACCGCACCATAAAGATAGATATTCTCCGCTCCGGTATATTGGGGATCAAAGCCTGCCCCAAGCTCAAGCAACGGAACAATCTTGCCTTTGATGGATACACTGCCCTCGGTAGCCTTAAGCACCCCCGCAATGATCTTCAACAAAGTACTTTTTCCGGCACCGTTTAAGCCTAGAATTCCGAGCCTGTCCCCTTTGTTCAAAGTAAAGGATACATTATGCAATGCCCAGAACTCTTGATATCTCAGTTCATTCTTAAGCATCTTTATAAAATATTCTTTCAGATTATCAATTTTATTCTCCATCAGGTTGAATTTCATACTGACGTTATCAACAACTAACACTTGTTCTTTCACGAAATCCTCCGTTCTATGCTGCAACCATGCTTCTTCTATATTAAATATTCAGAATGAAATTATCCTGCTTACGGTAAAACAGCAGCATACCTACCAACAGGGATCCAAAGCTATATACCAGAGATAATATCAAGGAAGTCTGATCCATAGGAGCTCCAAATACGGCACTTCTAAAGGTATCGATGATGACGTAGAGAGGGTTTAACTTAAATACCCATACTGATTCACCCAGTTTCAGAGAATCCATACGATAAAATATCGCGCAGGTATACATAATAATCATCAATGCAACGCTCCATAAATATTCCAGATCTCTGAAGAATACAGCTAAGGTTGCTAGCAACATACCGGAACCAATTGCTAATATTAATATAAGAAATAATGGTATAACTGATTGGAACAAATATATCGTTGGCATAACTCGGAAGACAATTAATGCTCCAAACAATACAATTAAAGAGATTAAAAATATAATATAATTGGACAACACCGTGGAGAAGGGGTACATATATTTAGGTATATACACCTTCTTAATCATTGCACTGTTACTGCGTATGGATTTCATCGCTGATTTTGTTGAATTCGCGTAAAAGCTATACAACAGTCGACCGGTCAGGATATATACCGGAAATTGTTCATCTTTAACCCCGCGCATACTACCAAAAACAAACGCTAAAACCACCGTTGTTAATATCGGCTCTAACAATGTCCAAAAAATACCCAGATAGGACCTGCGGTATTTCAGCTTTATATCCTTCTTTACCAGTTCCCCCAGTAAAAATCGATATTTATTAAAATTCAACCATGCGCTCTTCACTCGTATCCTCCCATGCTACCCTTAACGGTAGCTTGAATAACATCATTACAGGCGCGAATATATTCTTACTGACTTCTCCGCACTTATATGAAATATATTATCCGTTATTACTAAACCTCCATGATGCCACTTCGTGGCATCGTAGATTCCTGGAAGAACAAGGAGTTTGCTCCAATGGGCAAACTTCGCAGCTTCTTCCCATGTGAATTTCTTTTAATTCACATTATTCACACTATTCATAAAGACTGATTTTACCACTTTTTCTGCTGCGTGTCCATCTTCCCATTCACAAAATCTGTGATAGAATTCATCATATCTTTGTTTATATTCACGAGACACCTCATCAATACTTTGTACCGCATCGATTACCTCGTCCGTTGTATATAGTAGAGGACCGGGTACCTCCTTCTCAATATCCAAATAGAAGCCTCTAAGGATATCCCTGTATTTCTCCAGATCATAGGTAAAGAACAGCATCGGCCGCTTTAAATTCGCATAATCAAAGAATACGGAGGAATAGTCTGTAATCAGAATATCTGAGATCAGATACAGCTCTGAAATGTCATCATACTTACTTAAATTATAAGCAAACCCGCCGTAGGTGCTTACATCCAGTGAATCAGCGATGAAATAATGGGTTCGAAGTAAAACCGCATACTGATCGCCAAGTCTTTCGTACATCCTCTTAAGGTCTAATTGCAATTCAAATTTATATTGTCCCTTTCTGTAAAACTCATCATCTCTCCAGGTAGGAGCATAGAGGATGGTCTTCTTGTCCAGTGGAATCCCTAACCGCTTTCGAATTCCTGCAGCTATCTCCTCTTTGTCCTTGGTATGCATAATATCATTTCTCGGATAGCCGGTTTCCAGCATCTTATTCTCGTACATGAAGCATCTGCGGAAGGTCTCACTACAGAAGGCATTGGGTGCAATCAGATAATCCCAGGCACGGGATTGCTTATACACCTGCTGCTTATATTTTGGCGAGGCTGAGGTAATATCATCCATATCAAATACCAGCTTTTTCAAAGGAGTACCATGCCAGGTCTGCAGAAAAAAAGTTTTTTTTCTCTTCACTGTCCATTCCGGCTGCCTACTATTAAACACAAAATATTTACTTCGTGCAAGGTAATAATAGTACAAAAGGGAATATCTCTTAATCTTCTTGTGTTTATAAGGTATATCGGTATTCTTCTTATCAATAACCCAGATGCACTTGTATTCATTACGAAAATTCTTTGCAAGATATTCATAAATGTATTTCGGATTATCGGAATAGCTCTTGCCAAAAAAGCTCTCGAAAAGAATCGTATCGGTTAGGATCGCGCGCTTCAGAAACACACGATTATAGAGGGTCATGTGGAATGCCTTTTTACTTTTCAGGATTCTCTTCAGCTTTTGATAAGCTAAATAAGTTGTTACAATCCGTCGGGATGTCACCGCGTCCTTTTTAATCAGAGCTTTGATAATTAATTTTTTATAGCCTCTCTGAGCCTTGAGTACCTCCGGATTCATCTGGCCGATGATGTCACTCATGCGAATGAAATTATCTTCTCGCCATACAGGATTATCACTTCTCTTTAGCTTAGGGGCATATACTTTTGTATAATATGAGATGTATTTTCTGTCAAAATGGTTTCTTAATTCAGAATCCCTTGGAATTCTTTGCGTAGTCTTATAGTACGTGTCCAGGAATTCATAAAATCTGTTTGGATCCTTAATCTGAGATAGAGACGGGAAATTAATCGTGTCATTATGCTTTCTCTTAATATACTTAGCAGATAATCGTTTGCGCAGCTTATCTGTCTTAGACAGTGCTTCCATAAGAAACGGAACATCGGACATATAAACCAAATCCTCCGGAAAACGAAGCTGATTCTCTTCCAAAAAGCTTCTCTTAAATAAAATATTCAGCACTGATATATTACGAACACCCTTACGTTTGGCTACCAATATGCGGTATGCCTGCCTAGTACGTATTTCCCTTATTCGAAGCAACTCTTCTTCCGAAAGCTGTTCATCCGACTCATCGGACTCTTCTGCATTGACTCTGTTCGACTTACTATATTCCTTAGAATCATCCACTCCATCACTGTCGCTGTCGTCGGGGCTTTCCCCATCATCCGACTCCTGCTGATGAGTATCCTCCTCAGCATCATCATTCTCTGCATTATTTTCAGCCCGTATTTCTGCCGAATCAGAAGTGCTGGCTTCGCTTTCTTCTTCTTCATCACCAGTATCCTGTTCCTCCTTGCGTGCAAGGTAAACACTTCTGCCGAACCAGGTAGACTTTTTCTTACCGTAAACGATATCATAGTCTCGTTCCTGCGCTGCAAGAACTAAATTTTCTATGGTATTGCCGTATAAATAATCATCACTATCCAGAAAGTATACATAATCTCCGGTTGCTATATCGAGCCCAAGATTTCTGGCTGCCGCAACACCGGTTTTATTCTGAAGGTGATAAACTTGAATTGATAACTCTTCATAATCCGAAAGACATTCAAGCTCCTTCTCATCCACATGATCGCAGATCAGAAGTATTTCCATATCACTGCCGGTTTGCTCCTTAAGACTGTCCAAGCAGTCTCTTAAATAAGCCTCCCCTTTATGATAAGGAATAATAATACTTGTGTTCATAATTTTGGTCCTCCATGTATTTTGGAATCACCTAATCATCCAAAAACCACAGCATAGGAATTATAGCATCTTAAGGAAGGATAGTCAAGATTAGCACCCTTTCCCCAAGATTCCAAACATTTATAATCAATTTAATTCTTGCCTAAAAAAATGATTTTTAACAAGCAATGCTCCAATAGTAATCGGTGTAAAGTATATAAACGCACATAGATCTTATGAAGGAGTGTTGTAAACACCTCTCATTTTATCATGAACAGGGGGAATGGATGTTATAGGTATTCATCTTAGCAAGACCGTCCGACGCAGGTTGTCCATGTCCGAGTTGAGACTCAGGCGAAAATGACGCCTGCTTATGCGGCATTTTCACCAGTCTTTGAGGCTCAATATAGAACATACCAAGGAGGGAAAGGCGCTAAGTGAATGCCTGTAATATTCATTCCCCCGCTAAACTGCACAAAAATAGGGGGGTGTTTACAACACCCCCCAAAGACTCTACATTGTCACTATTCATTAATCCGATTTTTAGTTCAACCCCAGACGGTTCAGGGCGCTGAAGATAGCACGGATGGAAGCTCTTGTAATATTGGAGCTCACACCGACACCGAAGGTAGTTCTTCCGGTCTTCATATCCAGCATATGGATATATGCTGCTGCTTGTGCATTCGCACCACCGCCGAGAGCATGCTCAGTGTAGTCAAGAACCTTGATTTCAATACCAAGCTCCTTCATCAAGCCTCTCTGTACGGCATCAATCGGTCCGTTACCTGTAGCAGCAAAGGTCTTCTCCACTCCACTATTTGTGTAAGTAACCTCAGCGCTGGTACAAGATTCGTCGCGATCTGTAAGGTCCTCTATCCTACATTTTTTAAAGTGTAAAGGCTCCTTCTTCTCCAGATAGCAAGCCTTGAATTCATTCATAATCTGATCCGGGGTAATCTCACCCTGTGTCTCGGATAACTTCTGGATTACGTCGGCGAATTCCTTATGCATACCTTTAGGCAGCTTGAAGCCGAAGTAATTCTCCATAATAAAGGCAACACCACCCTTACCGGACTGGCTGTTAATACGAACAATCGGTTCATACTGTCTTCCGATGTCCGAAGGATCGATGGGAAGATAGGGAACAGCCCATAAGGAACTGTTACGTTCTTTCATCGCCTGAATACCCTTATTAATAGCATCCTGATGAGAACCAGAGAATGCAGTAAATACCAATTTACCAGCATATGGATGTCTTTCATGTACTCTCATCTTGCAAAGACGTTCATATGCTTCAATAATATCGTTAATATTATCAATATCCAGTACAGGATTAATCCCCTGCGAAAACATGTTGTATGCTAAGGTTAAGATATCAACATTACCCGTTCTTTCACCGTTTCCAAATAACGTTCCTTCCACTCGGTCAGCACCGGCCATAATTGCCAGCTCAGCAATTGCTACTCCCGTACCACGGTCGTTATGGGGATGAACACTTAGAATAATCGAATCACGGTTTTTAAAATGACGGCTCATCCACTCAATCTGATCAGCGTATACATTCGGCGTATTCATCTCAACAGTTGCCGGGAGGTTAAAGATAATCTTCTTCTGAGGTGTAGGTTCCCAGATATCCTGCACAGCAGTACAGACCTCTAAGGCATAATCCACTTCCGTACCGCTAAAGCTCTCCGGGGAATATTCTAAAATAATCTCTCCCGGGAAGTCCTTCGCATACTCCTTCACCAGCTTCGTTCCCTCAATTGCAATCTGCTTGATCTCTTCCTTGGACATATGAAATACTACGTCTCTCTGTAAGGTAGAGGTGGAGTTATAAATATGCACAATGGCTCGTTTGACACCCTCCAATGACTCAAAGGTTCTCTTCAGCAAATGCTCTCTGCACTGTACCAGAACTTGGACGGAAACATCATCCGGAATCAATTTTCGATCAACCAGCTGTCTCAGGAAGTCAAACTCTATCTGCGAAGCAGAAGGAAAACCAACCTCAATCTCTTTAAAGCCCAGCTTTACTAACAATTGAAAGAATTCAACCTTCTCTTCAACTACCATAGGCTCGATTAATGCCTGATTACCGTCTCTTAAATCCACGCTGCACCAAATAGGTGCCTTTTCAATCTGCTTACACGGCCATTGTCTATCTGGTAAATCTACAACCGGGTTTCTCTGATATCTCTTAAAATTCAACATAATAACATCCTCCTGATTAATATGATCTATCAGAGTCAAAAGGTTTACTACATAAAATTTTGTGAACACTTTTCACAAAAATTGTTTTTGGAAAGCTAGCTTTCCGTAGCAATTTTGTGTGAAAGGAGTAACACCATCCTACGGACGTATTACCTTTTGACCTGAGCATTATATGATAATTTAATTCAATCTCAATAACATCATATTAACGACGGAGTCGATAAATCACGCTGTATAACTTGATAATAAATAACTTGGTATTATCTACTCGAGTCCCAACTACATCAGATCCTTTCTTGTTATATACATAAAAGTTAGCTTCGCAAACTTTTATGTATCTTGTATTCATAAAAGTTAGCTTCGCAAACTTTTATGTATCTTGTATTCATAAAAGTTAGCTCTGCATACTTTCATGTATCTTGTATTCATAAAAGTTAGCTTCGCAAACTTTTTATGTATCTTGTATTCATAAAAGTTAGCCTCGCAAACTTTTTATGTATCTATATTTATAGAAAAGCATCCGCTTCGCAGACGCTTTTCTATAGTAGATTTTTATTCAATGATACAGGCTTTCTTTCATTATATATTTACAATTTAGCAGTCCAATCCATTGCACGGAAAGCAGATTAACGCTTTAATCCGTTGAAGTCAATGGTTAGGAGTACACCACAAGATAGCTGATAAGCCCTACTCGGTAATATCGCTTTCTACATGGTGTTTAGAATATATTTCAAAATTTAGTAGTTATCAAGGTAATTAGAAATAAGCTTCGCATATTTTCGAAACTTATAGGAAAGGCCACTACCAGTTAAGAAAACCTTTGATAGTGACCTTCATTATAGCATTATGGAAATTCTTTTACAACTACTTTTTTATAAATTCGTCGCCAAGCCCACACCTTATCATATTACTCAACACATTTAAGGCCTCCGCCTCATCCGGCCCTTCACAGATCAGATCGATTTCATCTCCATGCTTAACACAGGCAGATAAAACGCCTAATACGCTTTTTGCGTTAACAGATTTATCACCGAGGCGTATGGTTACGGTAGCTTTAAAATCAATAGCTCTATTACATAATACACTGATTGGTCTCAAGTGTAATCCTGCGGGAATATCAATCAATATTTTTGTATTAACCATATAATACCTCCAATCTTTGGTCACGGCTGTCCTTCACCTGTTAAATATACACTGACACTCTGATTATCCGCTAATGTTGAGAATTCACCAGCCTCCATCTGCAATCTTATTGCGTAGGTTCCATAAGTATATTCCGAAAGATCAATATAAGGCTTCATGGAATTTCTGCTTAAGTCCTTCAGCTCATTGGAAGGACCGTTAACTATTACCTTGATCGGTCCTGTGGTCAGAAAGGCCATCTCCATATTGGCAGGTTTATTCCTAACATCAATGTCTCCCGGCCAGATAGTGAGTTCCTTTGTAGAAACCTTCTCAATCGTAATGTTCACTACTGCTGTCTTATCATCTCCGGCTAGTAATAACCCTTCTTTCAATTGTTCCTGAAGATTAACTTCCTTTGGTGGAATGCTTTCCTTCACATCGCTAATATCCTCTTCGATTACTAGTTCAGTGATACTATTCAGAATATCATCTGGTCCTGCTATCTCTATGGTTTTCGGTTCGAAATCAACTCCGGCTAAGGTATATCCGGAAGCCGGTTTGCCAATCGTCTTCACCTTCAATTTGATCTCTTTTGTCTTATACACTTTAACACTAATTGATACATAGCCCTGACTAAAAGTAAGGTTGGAACTAATCTCTTCGCCCTCTTCATCAAATGCTTTCAGTTTCTCATAGCTGCTATAGGTCTCCGAGGCACCTGCTACATTGACCTCAGCAACGATCTCATTAATTCGTTCAATCTTACTCTTAGGACCGGTTACCGAGATAATCGTACTGGCAGTTTTTTCACCGATATAGTAGCCCTCGGCAGGTTCGCCTTTGGATACTACGGTTACCTTAAAATTCTTGCTTACCAGCTCCTCCAGATTAATCTTCATTACCTGGTATAGACCTTCTGTTATTGTAACATTTTCTCCGTATCTGGGACATTTGATATCAATCGTAACTGCATTCACATCGGAAAGCTTAGCAAAATCAGCAGTTACCTCAAAATCAGAAAGGGAGATATTGTCTATGATCGTCCTTCTCGCTGCAAACTTAAAATCTATTGTTGCACCTTCCACTATCTCGTACACCATGTCACGTGTGCTGATGGCATCGATGGCATCCGCATTCAATATCTTTACAGGAACATTATTAAAATGTCCGGGAGTTATGGGATCATCCACATTCGTTATAATAAGCCATAAAATGGCGGCAAGAATAATGGACAGAATTTTCAAGCCGATGTTTCTAGTCAACTTCTCTTTCATTCTTTATTCTTCCCTTCCACAATTTTAATCTCTTAGGTTCGGTGGATTTGTGCTGCATGTCAAGGAGCTTCGCTCTTAGATAATCACCGTCAACATTACGAATTAGCTTTCCTCCTTTGGCAATTGATACCTTACCGGTTTCTTCCGAGACGATGATTGTCAAACTATCCGATACCTCACTAATACCAATTCCCGCTCTATGCCTTGTACCTAAGTCCTTACTGAGCTGCATATTATCCGACAAAGGAAGATAGCAGGTGGCTGCTGCTATTCGATTGCCCCGGAGTATCACCGCTCCGTCATGCAGAGGTGTATTATGTTCAAATATATTAATCAGCAGCTCACTGCTGATCATACTGTCAATATAGATTCCTGTACTTTCAAAATCATTTAGGGGAGTCACTTCTTCCATAACGATTAAAGCACCTGTCTTTGTTCTCGCCAGTTCGAAGGTCGCACGTACAATCTCACTCAGTGTATGATCTGAAAACTTCTCATTTTTATCCTTACTGTCATCAAAGGAAATAAAGGATTTGACCAGGTTCTTCTGTCCCAGCTGCTCCAGCGCTTTACGAAACTCGGGCTGAAATATGATTACAATTGCAATAATTCCTACATTAATTGTATTTTTAATAATCCATATTACTACATTCAAATCTAAGATAACAGCCGCAAGCCAAAAAACCATGATAACAACCAGACCCTTAACTAATGCCCAGGCTCTTGTATTCTTGATCCATTTAATGACATTATAAATCAGGAACGCAAGAATAAATATCTCAATAATATCTGTCAGGTAGATTTTCGGAATTGAAATCCACACAGAATATTCTCTGATTAAGTTTCTGATTGTCTCCATTTACCTTCTCTCCTACCGCAATACTTTTTCCAATGGAAAGCATGCTTTCTATTGTTTTACTCGTCCATCCTATTTTTCCGATTTTCTTTTCTAGTATTGTTATAATTGAAGTCCTCTAAACTATCATTATCAGAATAAGCATCCTCTTCCTCATCATATTCCTCTTCATCCGTATTATGATTGCGATAACCTGTTTTCGCAATCTCCTGCGAGACACTCTTAACATTAATATGCTTTACCTTCATCTGAGGTGTTGTTATGGTGACCTTAGGAACCGCTTTAACATAGTAGTAATAAACATCATCCTCAAACTGGGCATGCTCGACTCCGGAATAATCCAGTGTGAGCTTAAAGAATTGGACAACATATACGATTGCTCCCGATACTATAGTTCCCAATATCATTGCAAGTATCTGCTCTGATTTATCTAAGATGATATCACTGATCAAAAAGCCCAATACACTGGTTAATGCTCCGGCTGCAATGGATATTTCAAACGCATAATCAAATTTCATTCTTCTGACATAATAAACAACCAGTAAAATAATGGTAAATATTACAATAGACATAATCATTTGCTTATTATTCATCAGACCGTCGATTACATCGGTATACAGCTTTAATACATCATCCACAGAAGGATTAACCTGGACATTCACCGCTGTCTTCACCAGCTGAATGATGTAATATACCACTACACCGCATATGGTAGAAACAATAGCTACCGGATTTGCAACAATCCCCAGAAGAATTGGCATCACATAAGGGATTTTCAAAAAATATAATATCGGTATCGCTAATACAGCATAACCATATCGAGGTGTAAATCTTGCAAACAGAAAATAAATGATCATGAAGAGTATTATTACCAGTATCGATAAAATCGGCGAGGCATAATATACATGTAGTGCAGCCATGAAAGTTGCAATCAACACCATAATCGCCGAAGGCGTAAAGGCACTAAGTAAAGCCAATGCTAACACCACCGGTAAAGATTTCAATCGGGAATCAAAACCGATTTCCTGATTAATCGCTATAAAAGATATGAATGCAAAAATAAATTTGACTACCGGATTAATATATATATCATGTCTTTGATAAACACTCTTCACACGTTCTCTAAATACCAATAATGGCATCATAATAGTTCCCTCCAAACTTTAAGACTCAGGTGTTTCCTCATTATAGATCTTATTTAAGCGTTTTAGAAGCTTATAATAACGGGATAATTTCTTACGCGACAAATCATACTTAATGGAATATCCGGCTAATGCGCCTAAACCGTAGATTGCAATTACAATGATATAGATGCCCAGAATATTAGTACCTATAGCCTTATAATTTAAGTTTACTGCATTCCTAATAAGATTTTCCGATTTGTATATGAAAATCAATAGTAGAATTAGTCCATAACCGAAGGTCGCACATATAATAGATTTAATAACCTGATATCTTACGTAATCCGATTTATAGTACTTACTAAGACGTATATCCTCTTTTCCCTCCTTGGTTTCATAGAGGGCAAGCTTCGTCATAAGCCTGACTTTATTTGTGTTTAACATAGAATAATCTCCATTTAATTGTGATATAGCAATTATGTACCATATTCTTATTCATTATATCAGGAACAAAATCTGTTCCTAATCTTTCACTCCGCAAGTATATTGCAAGTAAGCTTGATATATGCCCACTACATCTCCTTATTTCAGGTTTACGCAGATTAGGAACTCATGGACTTCGTCCATTCGTTCACGTTGTACTTATCCATGTAATTCAGGAAATTTATTCATGCAAGCTTGATATATGCCCACTACATCTCCCTTATTTCAGGTTTACGCAGATTAGGAACTCATGGACTTCGTCCATTCGTTCACGTTGCACTTATCCATGTAATTCAGGACATTTATTCAAGCAAGCTTGATAAATGCCCTGAATTACATGGACTAATCTGCTTCTCGTGTACATTATATCATAGACAAATGTGAATATCGAGGTTTTTTTTCTCTTTAGGATAATTAAGATAATATTGTATATTCATTTGCTCAAAATTCCGACACTCTAAAATAGCGATGTTTACGGATATAAAAAAGAAGGGGCTGTCGCACTAAAATATGCGGCGCCCTTTTTACGTAGTGATGTTTATCACAGATTAGATTTACATGAATAGCGTGTGACTATTAATTCAACAGAGACACGTTCTCACTCGATTGCCGCACA